>WLHY01000036.1 GCA_009702465.1 Actinomycetota bacterium | reverse complement strand
CGACACCATTAATTTTGGCAGGTTTATCAGTAGCGCTGGCATTTAAATCTGGTCTATTTAACATTGGCGCTCAAGGACAATTTATCTTTGGTGCAATCGGTGCCTCTTATATTGGATTCCGTTATGAGTTTAATCCAGTGCTACATGTGAGCTTAGCTTTGGTGACAGGAGTTATTTTCGCTGGCTTGTTTGGTGGTGTAGTTGGATTGCTAAAGGCGAAGACAGGCGCTCATGAGGTGATTGTCACTATCATGCTTAATTATGTAGCGGCCTTGTTTATTTTATGGTTACTAAAAACAAAGACATTTCTTCGGCCAGAACGTTTTGACCCGATTGCACCAGAGGTAAATCCAAGTGCACAATTGCCCAAGTTATTTGGTGTTGAGCAACGAATACACATCGGTATTTTTATCTCATTAGCAGCGGTAATAATGGTTTGGTGGCTGCTAAATCGAAGCACCTTAGGCTTTAAATTTCGGGCGGTTGGTGCAAATGCCAACGCAGCAAAATCCGCTGGTATCTCAATTCCATTTGTAACCACGGCAACTATGTTTATCTGTGGCGCGCTTGCTGGTCTAGGTGGTGCACTGCATGTTCTGGGAACTGAGTATGCGTTAACTGCTGGTGTGGCAGGCTCATTTGGTTTTGACGGCATTACCGTCGCCGTACTTGGTCAAGCAACGCCAATTGGCACAGTACTTGCGGCATCTTTATTTGGTGCTCTTCAAACGGGTGGCCGAACATTGCAATCAAATACTGGAACTCCACTTGAGATTGTCCAAATCATTCAAGCTTTGATTGTGCTCTTTATCGCAGCTCCTGCCTTAATGAAGGGTATTTTTAAGATCAAAAAATCTATAAACCAAAGTTCAATGTCAGCTAAAGGTTGGAATGGCTGATGCAAAATTTAAGTAATCAACAACGTCGACAAGTAAGAGGCTTAATTGCTATGGGAATCTTACTAATTGGCTTTTTCTACTTCTTTTACCTTAACTCCGATACTCAGGAAAAGGTTACCTTTGGATTTATTTTAGGCGAGGAGTGGAAGTTAATTAATGAGTGGAGTATTGCATCTAGATCAGGTGCGTTGATATTTTTATCAATTGCATTAATTGGAGTTATGGTCGGCTACCTGCGCTTTCGTCAGGGAAAAACTTTAAATCTTGGCTCATTTTTATTTGGCTTTGGCACCATCATGGCCTTCCTATGTTGGGCAGCTGCTGGAAAATTCATTCCATTTACTGGTCTGCTGCAAGGCGCCATCATGCTCTCAGTCCCATTGATCTTTGGCTCGATGTCTGGATTGTTGTGTGAAAAATCTGGTGTAATTAACATTGCAATCGAAGGTCAGCTTCTCTTTGCCGCCTTTGTATCAGCTGTCGTTGCGAGTATTACTCAAAATATTGTTATGGGGCTAGTAGTTGCACCATTATCTGGCGCATTAGTCTCATTAATTTTGGCCTACTTCTCAATCAAGTACCAAGTAGATCAGGTTATTTTAGGCTTTGTAATTAATGTTTTAGTTTTAGGTCTAACAGGCTACTTCTATACCAAATTACTTATTCCAAATGAGCAAACCTGGAATGCAGGAGGTAGCTTCTCAACTATTCCAATTCCATTACTATCAAAGATTCCGATTATCGGTCCAACCCTGTTTAACCAAACAATAATCGTTTATTTAATGTATGCCTTTGTAATCTTTATCCAGATCGCATTATTTAAAACGCGTTGGGGCCTTCGAACTCGTGCAATCGGTGAACTACCAATTGCGGCAGATAGCGTAGGTATTGATGTAAATCGACTTCGCTTTAAAAACGTTATGTTTGCTGGCTTAGTTGCGGGTACTGGTGGTGCCTACTTCACAGTTGGTGCAGTCGGTCCATTCTCAAAGGAGATGACCGCCGGAGCTGGCTTTATCGCATTAGCTTGTTTGATTTTTGGAAAGTGGACACCAAAAGGAGCGATTATGGCCGCACTATTCTTTGGTTTTGCCAATAATTTACAGGGCACACTCTCCATAATTGGCACCGCTATTCCATCTGAATTTATGTTGATGATTCCTTATGTTGCAACCATTATTGCTGTTTCCGGCGTTGTTGGGCGGGTTCGTGCTCCAGCGGCCGATGGCATTCCGTATTCACGTGGAAATAAGTAGCTGGTAATAAGTAACTTAATTTCATAGGAGAATTACCCCATGGAAATTAACTGGGACTCCCTACATAAATCTGCAAAAGAGATTATGCAGAAGGCTTATGCACCATATTCAAACTTTAAGGTTGGTGTTGCTGCATTAGTAGATGATGGTCGAGTAGTAGTTGGTTGCAACAGCGAAAATGCTAGTTACGGTGTTGGCTTGTGCGCAGAGTGTGGTTTGATCTCATCCTTAACTGCCACTGGTGGTGGTCGTTTGATAGCGGTGGTTTGTGTAGATGGTGATGGAAACTTCCTATCGCCATGCGGTCGCTGTCGACAATTGTTATTTGAACATGGCGGCAATGAGATGCTACTTATGACACCAGATGGCCCAAAGCCAATGTCATACATTCTGCCTTGGGCATTTGGTCCAGAGGATTTAAATAAGTGATCGAACCCTTTGCCGCAGTTGAGATTATTTCCGCAAAGCGGGATAAGTTTGAATTAAGTGATGCCCAAATTGATTGGACAATTGATGCATACACCCGCGGGGTAATCGCGGATGAACAGATGTCAGCTCTTCTGATGGCGATCTTGTTAAATGGCATGAACAATCGAGAGATTTCAAGATGGACCGATGCAATGATTAACAGCGGTGAAAAAATGAATTGGTCGATGCTAGATCGACCGACGGTAGATAAACATTCAACTGGTGGAGTTGGCGACAAAATTACATTGCCATTAGCACCATTAGTAGCAGCATGTGGCGCAGCTGTTCCGCAGCTTTCTGGTCGCGGCCTTGGCCACACTGGTGGCACCTTAGACAAGATGGAGTCAATCAAAGGTTGGCGAGCATCTTTAAGTAATGCGGAAATGCTAAAGGTTTTGCAGGATTGTGGCGCTGTAATTTGTGCAGCAGGCGCCGGGCTTGCTCCAGCTGATAAAAAACTTTATGCACTTCGCGATGTAACTGCAACAGTTGAAGCGATTCCACTTATTGCATCATCGATTATGAGCAAGAAAATTGCAGAGGGAACGAGCGCCTTAATTCTTGATGTAAAAACTGGATCTGGCGCCTTTATGAGTGATCCAAAGGATGCTGGCCTACTCGCAAGAACAATGGTCGAACTTGGAAAGAGAGCTGGCGTTAATACTCGCGCCTTAGTTACAGCGATGGATGTACCACTTGGTTTAACCGCGGGTAATGCACTTGAAGTGCGAGAGACATTAGAGGTGTTATCTGGTGGTGGACCAGCTGATGTTGTTGAGTTAACTGTACTGCTGGCTAATGAGATGTTGGATGCAGTTGGAGTTAAGCCAAAGGTAGATCCAGCAACCGCATTAAAAAATGGAATGGCGATGGATGCTTGGCGCAAGATGGTGGCAGCACAAGGTGGCGATAATGATGCACCTTTGCCAGTAGCAAAAGAAAAGGTTGAAATTTTTGCTGACCAAGATGGAAAGTTGTTGACATTAGATGCGATGAAGGTGGGAGTAGCTGCCTGGCGATTAGGGGCTGGCCGTTCAAAGCAGGGCGAGTTGGTACAGGCAGGTGCGGGCGTAGAGATTCACGCAAAACCTGGAGATTTAGTTAAGGCGGGTCAAAAAGTTTTAACCCTGCACACCGATGAAAGCAATAGATTTGATCGCGCACAAGAAGCACTAATTGGTGCGTTTTCTATAGGTGGTATTGATGCAAAAATTAATCGCCTACCATTGGTGATAGAACGAGTTAATTAAGGGGCTGAGGAATAGGTGTCATTAAGTAATAAACCAAGTAAGGATCAGGTCAAGCGAGTTCCAAAGGCGCTGTTACATGATCACTTAGATGGTGGCTTACGCCCACAAAGCATTATTGAAATTGCGGAGAAGATTAATTATAAAAAACTACCAACTCATGATCCAATTGAGCTAGGAAAATGGTTTGAAGAGTCTTGCAACTCCGGCTCATTAGTTCGCTACCTAGAAACCTTTTCGCACACAGTCGCTGTAATGCAAACGCAAGAGTCAATCATTCAGATTGCCCGGGAGTGCGCCATCGATTTAGCTCGTGATGGCGTTGTCTATGCAGAGGTTCGTGGTGCACCTGAGTTATTTACTGAACAAGGTTTAAGTATTGATCAGGTTGTTGAAGCAACAATTGAGGGTTACAAACAAGGAATGGCTGAAGCTGCCAAAGAGGGCAACCCAATTCGAGTTGAATCATTACTTTGCGGAATGCGCCAAGCGGGTAGATCACAGGAAGCGGCAGAAGCGGTAATTAAGTATCGAGAAAAAGGTGTTGTTGGTTTTGATATTGCAGGTCCGGAAGATGGTTTTCCACCAACAAAACAATTAGAGACCTTTGAGTATCTGCGTCGGGAAAATGCCCACTTTACAATTCACGCAGGTGAAGCGTATGGCTTGCCATCAATTTGGGAGGCTATCCAAATTTGTGGAGCAGAACGGTTAGGTCATGGAGTTCGAATTATTGATGATATTGATTTCAGTGGCGCAACGCCAAAGTTGGGTCGATTAGCCTCATATGTCCGTGATCGTCGAATTCCACTTGAACTTTGCCCAACCTCTAATTTACAAACTGGTGCTGCAAAAACTTACAAGGAGCACCCAATTGGCGCGCTAGCTAAATTACGTTTTCGAATCACCTTAAATACCGATAATCGGTTGATGAGTAATACCTCGATGTCACATGAGATGAATCAATGTGTTGAATCATTTGATTGGAAGTTTGTAGATTTACAGCGAGTTACCGTTAATGCGTTAAAGAGCTCATTTATTCCATTTGAAGAGCGGCTTGAGATTATTGAAAAAATTGTAAAGCCAGCTTACGCAACTATCTCTGCAGAGTAGCGGTTAACTCAGCTTTAATCTGTGCGCATCTAGCCTGCGCTGTTGCTTTGACCTTATCAACCACTTCGATATAGCACTTTAACTTTGGCTCTGTGCCACTTGGTCGCACAATTATTCGAACCCCGTCCTCATAAAAGCATCGAACACCAGCGGTTGGAAAGGGCTGCAACTTAGATAAATCCTCAGTTGAAATTAACGCCAACCCAGCTATTTTTGCTGGTGGATTTGCACTGAATTGATTTAACAATTGATCAATCACCGATAGATCACTTACCCGAATTGAGATCTGATCGGTGATATGAAATCCATACCTTTGACCGATCTGATCTAGATAATCGGGAATAGAGGATTTAGCTGATTTTAATTCGCCAGCAATTTGGGCAAGCAACAGCGCAGCGCTGATTCCATCCTTATCATTTACATTTTTTGGATCAATACAGTAACCAAGCGCCTCCTCATAACCAAAGGTCAGACCCGCAACCTTTGATATCCACTTAAAGCCAGTCAATGTCTCAGCGAATTTAATGCCAGAACCCTTTGCAATTTTACTCAGCAACGAGGATGAAACTAGCGAGTTGGCAAAGACTTGATTATTAGCACCACCATTATCAAGTAAATACTTACCAATAAGCGCACCTACCTCATCGCCACGAAGCATGCGCCAACCATCGTCATTAACTGCAATCGCACATCGATCCGCATCGGGATCATTAGCAATTACTAGATCTGCATTTTCGCGCTTGGCATACTCGATCGCTAAATCAATTGCACCAGCCTCCTCTGGATTTGGGAAGGGGGTAGTTGGAAAATCTGGATTTGGTTCTGCTTGTTCAGAGACGATGATTGGTTTAGCAAAGCCAGCTGCTTTAAAGATTTTAAGAAATACCTCAGCACCGACACCGTGTAGTGGGGTGTAAACAATCTTTAATTGATTAGATGTGCTGCATAAATTGACTACAGATTTAATGTAATTATCGATTACCGATTCAGCAACATCTTGATAACTTTCACTTCGCTTTGGATTTAAATCTGCCTTCGCAATTAAATTAGAAATCTCATTATCAACAGGTGAGAGTAATTGTGAGCCAGCAAAACTTACGCCCGAAAGCTCTCCACCCAAGTAAACCTTGTAACCATTATCAGTTGCTGGATTGTGACTAGCGGTCACCATAACTCCCACATCAGCCTTTAATGATTTAACAGCAAATGCTAAAACTGGTGTTGGCAACTCTCTCGGTAAGAGAAAGGTTTTAAATCCGGCACCTGCAAATATTTCGGCAGAATCCTTTGCAAAATCAGCTGATCCATATCTGGCATCTCGACCAATTACTACCGAGGATAGATTGTGCTCCTTCATAAATTGCGCAATGCCAAAAGCGGTTCTACTTACTACGGCACGGTTCATACAAGAAGGGCCGGCACCAATTGGGCCACGAAGTCCAGCGGTACCAAATTGCAAAAAGCCATTAAAGGATTGTTTTAACTTGCTCTCATTACCCTCAGTTAGCCATTGCTGCAGCTGTGCTGCGGTCTTTGGATCTGGATCATTTTTAATCCAATCCGTGACCTGCCTCTTTAAATCTTCGGAGATCACAACTTAGGTAAGACAGCGGCTAATAATTTACCCATGCGATCGGCGGCTGCTTTACCAGCAGCGATTACCTCTTCATGATTTAATTTTTCACCAGTTACCCCGGCTGCAGCATTTGTTACAAGTGAGATGCCTAAGATTTCAGCACCTAATGCATGCGCGGCGATTGCTTCAGGAACTGTGGACATGCCAACTAAATCTGCACCTAATGTGCGCATCATTCGAATCTCAGCTGGTGTCTCATAAGACGGCCCACGCCAATGAACATAAACGCCCTCAGCTAAGGATGGGTCAGCTGCTTTAACCAACTCTCGTAATCGCTTGCTATAAAGATCTGTTAAATCAACAAAATCAGCACCAATTAATGGCGATGCAGCGGTTAATGAGATGTGATCCTTAATCAAAACAGGTTGTCCTACTTTGTATTCAGTATTTATTCCACCACATGCATTTGTTAAAACTACAGCTTTGCATCCGCTCTTAACCGCTGTACGAGCTGCATGTGCAACAGGCTCCATACCTAAACCCTCATAAAAATGTGTACGTCCTAGAAAAACCAAGGCGTTAACTCCGCCCGCTAATTCATAAGATCTAACCTTGCCACCATGACCTACAACTGTTGGCGCTGGAAAGCCTGGCAGCTCAGTTACCGCAAACTCATGTGTTGGTTTACCAAGTGCATCAGCTGCTGAAATCCAACCAGAGCCCATTACTAAGGCGACTTGATGTTTTGCCTTACCAGTTTTTTCCGCGATTACCTTTGCGGCAGCTTCAGCGGTACCAATTGGGTCTTTATAAAGATCGCTCATGTCTAAAACCTATCCTAACGGGTTAGCTATTTTAAGCTGTGGCCAGGTATAGCCGAGTGAAATAATCATCTTTCGCAAAAGTGGAAGTGATAAACCAATTATTCCACTGGGGTCACCCTCAATACTTGAAATAAAGGGTGCACTTAATCCATCTAATGAAAAACCACCAGCTAGGTTAAGTGGCTCTTCAGTATTTACATAATCAATAATCTCAGCCTCACTCAACTGAGCAAATTGCACTCTTGCGGTTGATCGCTCTGTAACTTCAATACCTTGCTTTAGATCAATTAGGCAGTGTCCAGTATGTAAGTAGCCATACTTGCCACTTAGTAATTTACATCTAGCAATTGCATTCTCTTTGCTCTCGGGCTTACCTAATGATTGACCGTTGTATTCAAAGGTTGAATCGCAGCCAAGAATTAGTGAGTCAGCTGGTGCTAACCCCATCACCGTATGTGCCTTTAAAATTGCTAATGCGATAACCATCTCGCTGGGAGAGAGCGCTGTTATCTCGGGTGACTCTTCATCGACTCCGCTGACTAATACTTGTGGTG
>WLHY01000035.1 GCA_009702465.1 Actinomycetota bacterium | reverse complement strand
CATCTGGTGAGATTCGACCCTCAAAGTTTCTATTTCCAGATAAGACTGCAGATACAGCCAAATCATTCTCATTAATTGCCTTGCTGATTTCAATCGGTAGAGGCCCTGAGTTTCCAATACAGGTTACACAACCATAACCAACTAAATTAAAACCTAACTTCTCCATATATGGCGTTAGGCCTGATCGATCGTAATAACCGGTGACCACCTTTGAACCAGGAGCTAATGTGGTTTTAACCCAAGGTTTTGAACTTAGCCCCTTCTCAACCGCCTTCTTTGCAAGAAGTGCTGCACCAATCATTACTGAAGGATTTGAGGTGTTGGTGCATGAAGTAATGGAGGCAATTACTACATCACCATTGGTAACAGTTGTTGCCTTGCCATTTACCTTGACATCAATCTTTCTCTTATTAGTTTTATCGCTGAAGTATGTTGGCGCGATTTTTTCATAAGCGGATTTAGCATCGATTAAACCAATTCGATCTTGTGGTCGCTTTGGACCAGCAATTGATGGAATTATTGTGGCGAGATTTAACTCTAATTTTTCTGAAAATCTAGGCTCTGCCGCTGGGTCATGCCATAACCCATTTACCTTGGCATACTTTTCAACAAGCTCTAGCTGCTCTGAACTGCGCCCAGTAAATTTCAGGTAGCGAATGCTCTCTTCATCAATTGGGAAGATGGCAACTGTTGATCCGTACTCTGGTGACATATTTCCAATAGTTACTCGATTAGCCATTGGAAGTGCAGAAACTCCAGGACCATAAAACTCGACAAACTTGCCAACCACACCATGCTTGCGCAGCATTTCGGTAATTGTTAACACTAGATCGGTAGCGGTTGTGCCGGTTGGTAATTCTCCACTTAATTTAAAGCCAACTACCTTTGGAATTAACATTGAAACAGGCTGGCCTAATAGCGCTGCCTCTGCTTCGATGCCGCCCACTCCCCAACCCAAGACGCCTAAACCATTAACCATTGTGGTGTGTGAATCGGTGCCAACTACCGTATCTGGATAAGCTCTTAACTTTCCATCAACATTGCGGGTCATAATTACTCGAGCTAAAAACTCGATATTTACCTGGTGGACAATGCCAGTTCCTGGTGGAACAACCTTAAACTCATCAAATGCAGTTTGTCCCCAGCGAAGAAAACGGTAACGCTCTTGATTTCGTTGATACTCAATATCGGTATTTTGTTCAAAGGAATCCTGTGTTCCAAATTTATCGGCAATAACTGAGTGATCAATTACTAACTCAGCTGGTGAGAGTGGATTTACCTTTGTTGGATCTCCTCCTAATTCAACTATTGCTTCTCGCATAGTTGCTAGATCAACTATGCAAGGGACGCCGGTGAAATCCTGCATGATTACACGAGCTGGCGTAAATTGAATCTCTGTATCAGGTTCAGCAGATGGGTCCCAGGCGGCTAAGGCTTTTATCTGTTCGGCGGTGATATTTGCGCCATCCTCAGTGCGCAATAAGTTCTCTAGCAATACTTTTAAGGAGAAAGGTAGATCTTTTGCTTGGGCAAAGTTAGTAATATCAAAGATCTCATACTCTTTGCCGGAAACTTGTAGGGTGGTTTTGGCGTTAAAGGAGTTTTTACTCATAACCAACCACCTACTCTTCTACGGGAATATCTAAATCTTACTAGTTTGCTGGTGAAAATCCAGCCACGCATTCCATGTGCTGAGTCATTGGAAATAAATCGAAGCCCTCTATGTGATCTAACTTATAACCACTCTCTTTTAAATATTTAGCATCTCTGGCCAGCGCAGCAGGATCGCACGCTACATAAACAATTTTTCGCGGTCTTAACTTCACCATCTGTTTGATTACCGATTCCCCAGCTCCGGTACGAGGTGGATCTAGCAAAATTGCGTTGGCGCGTTTTACTTGGGCTAACTGTTGATCCACTAATCCGGCAAAAATACTTACATTCTCATGTTTGCTAAATATCTTTCTCGCATCAGCCACTGCAGTTTTATCGCTCTCAATTAAGGTCACTACACCTTGTCGCCCAACTTGATGCAAAATCTGTGCAGCAAATAAACCTACTCCAGAGTAGAGATCACAAATCCAATCCCCAGGTTTAGCTGCAAGCTGTGCAAGGGCGGCTTTCACTAATGTTGTTGGCGCATTTCGATGGCTTTGCCAAAAGGCTAGTGGCGAAATTCGAAATGAGTTTCCATCTACCTGCTCCGTTAATTGGGTCGGCCCACTAATACTTCGACCAGATCGCATAACTGAAATCTCTGAAGTGCTGGATACCGCAACCTCTACTCTGGCATCTGATTTCCAACTTCGATTTACCAACTCTGAAACCTTCATGCGTTCATCGGCAATTAAGCAATCATCAATCTCAATTACAGAGTTGCTTCGAGCACCAAAAAAACCAATCTTGCCTTGAGGTGAGACCGCAAAATCCATTCTGGTTCGCCAGTGCAGACCATCAGCTGGTGATAATTGATGCATAGGTAGATCAAAGCCCTCTGCAATCAAATCAATTTTACCGATCCGAAGGAACTGCTCTAAAATTATCGCTCGTTTGAAATTAAGTTGTGCGTTTAATGAAATATGTTGAAAGTCGCAACCGCCACAAATTCCAGCGTACTTACATGGCACAGAAACCCGCTCTGGTGCTGGGGTTAATAATTCAAAAAGATCTGCATGTGCAATCTTGGAATTAACCGCTGTGATCTTTATCTTTGCTCGCTCGCCAGTAATTGCATGTCTAACAAAAATTACCTGGCCATTATGTCTGGCAACAAAGTGTCCACCATGAGCAACGGGCCCGATTTCAACCTCGAGAATTTCGCCTACTTTTAACCGTTCGCCAGCGTCTAATTCCACAAGTCGTAGAGTACGGGTGTAAGTTGTACTCCGTGCACGTTGTAATCATGGGTTGCGGTCGAGTCGGATCTACTTTGGCGATTGATTTAGAAAAAGCTGGGCACACCGTCGCTGTAATCGATCAAAACCGAGAAGCATTTCGCCGATTAGGCGCAGATTTCAATGGACGAACTATCGCCGGTGTTGGATTTGATCGAGATACCTTGCTTGAAGCAGGGATAGAAAAAGCTGATGCCTTTGCCGCTGTTTCAAATGGTGATAACTCAAATATTTTGGCGGCTCGTGTTGCTCGTGAAACTTTTGGTGTTGGCAATGTTGTTGCCAGAATTTATGATCCAGGTCGAGCTGAAATTTACCAACGGTTAGGAATTCCAACTGTAGCAACTGTGCTCTGGACAACCGATCAAATTATGCGCCGACTATCACCATCTGGCTCAAAATCTGAATGGCGAGATGCAACTGGCACTGTGCAATTACTCGAGGTTCATCTGCATGGTGATTGGTACGGTGAAGCGGTAACGCTGATTGAGAAAAATACCAATGCTCGAGTTGCCTTCATCACCAGATTAGGTGAAGCGCTTATTCCAGATGAGCACACTGTTTTGCAAGAGGGCGATTTAGTACATGTGATTGCAACTGAAAAAGAGATCTCAAATATAGAAAAAACTTTATCAGTATCACCGGATGGAAATTGATATGAGAATTGCTATCGCCGGAGCCGGAAATGTTGGTCGCGCTATTGCTCGCGAACTACTTGAGAATGGTCATCAAGTCTTATTAATTGACCGCGATCCAAAAGCATTAAAAATGGAGTCGGTGCCAGCAGCGGAGTGGCTACTAGCTGATGCATGTGAAATTACCTCACTTGATTTAGCAAAGTTAGATGGCTGCCAAGTGCTTGTTGCTGCAACTGGTGATGACAAGGTAAATCTAGTTGCCTCCCTCCTTGGAAAAACTGAGTACGGTGTTCCTCGAGTGGTTGCGCGTGTTAATCATCCAAAAAATGAGTGGATGTTTGACTCTTCATGGGGAGTAGATGTTGCAGTATCTACACCAAGAATTATCTCCGCCCTGGTCGAAGAGGCGGTCAGCGTCGGTGATGTAGTGCGCCTATTCTCTTTCCGTAAAGGTGAAGCGAATTTAGTTGAGATTACCCTGCCAGATACCGCAAAGTGTTGTGGACGAACTGTTGGTGAGATAGAGCTGCCCGAGGATGCATCACTCGCGGCAATTGTTCGAGATGGCAGAGTTATTGCACCACAAGAGCATGATGTTTTCGCTGCCGGCGATGAACTGCTTTTTGTTGCTTCGGCTAAAGCTGAAGATCAATTAAAAGCCTGTTTTATTGGCGCCTAACTCTTACTTAGATCCTGCGCCCCTGGTGTTGTAGGAACTCTCTTTAAAATCAACCAACTGCCCCAAGCAGCTAATATAAATAATGGATAACCCATCAATAATCTAGCGGTTCCTAACGCATTAATATTTCCACTTTCATAAAGTGGATACTGAACAATTAATCTTGAAACAAACAAACCAACCCACAACCAACCAGCATTTATATATGCACGAAGCCGCTTTGGATCTTTTCGCCAAAGGAAGTTCTCACCCAAAATAGGTCCAAGTAAAACACCCAAAATTGGCCATTTAATCAAATTAGTAAATGCGTAAAGAGCTCCGTACGCAGCATTAATCCAAAGTCCAGGTAGGTAAAAATCTGCGGCATTTCCACTGCGCCGAGATATCAGTGCGCAAATTGCAACTCCAATTAACCCAGAAAAAGCATGCTGTAATGTCTCGCGTTTAATTAAACGATAGAGAGTTAAAGTGGCGGATAAGGTTAAAGCTGCCCAAATAGCGATATTGATACTTTGATTAGATAGGTTGAATACAACAAGAAATACCAAAGCGGGCAAACCAGAATCAATTAAGCCGCGCTTGCCGCCCAATGCTTTGATGACTTTATCTTTATCTTGTGCGTGACCTTCATAACTCATGAGCCAGTTGATCCAAATCCACCAGTTGCTCGCTGCGATCCTGGCAATTGAGTAACCTCTACAAACTCAGCTCTTTCCACCTTTTGAATTACCAATTGGGCAATTCGATCACCTTTTTTAAATGAGGCTGATTGAGTTAAATCATGATTAATTAAGATCACTTGAAGCTCACCTCGATATCCAGCATCAATGGTTCCAGGTGTATTGACCATCGATACGCCGTACTTAATTGCTAATCCAGATCGAGGATGAACAAAGGCTGCATAGCCATCTGGCAGGGCGATACTAATGCCGGTCGGAATTAACTTTCGCTCGCCAGGAAGTATGGTGAAATCAATTGCGGTGCTTATATCTGCTCCAGCATCTCCGCCTTTAGCGTAAGAAGGAGTTGGCATAGATTTATCTAGCCGTGTTACTAATACCTGTAATTTACTCATGGATTAATATCAAAATCAGGATCAACAAAGGCTAGCAACCCGGGATGTTGTTTCAAATGCTCTTTATACTCTGCCGTTAAATTACTGATGAAGTGCTGCATTGGAACAGCAATAAATATTGCAGCAGCCTTGACTGCCAAATCACCTGTAACTGAATCTAATCGACCCTCAGCTTCGACATAAATTTTTCGCCCAGATTGTCCGGTGATTTTTGCATTAATGAAAAGGGTTCGACCCATTGGCACCGGCATTAAAAAATCTGTTTCAAGTCTTCCGGTAACAGCAGGAGTTCTAATCAACCACATCAACTTTCCCATTGCCTCATCAAAGGCTAGGGAGAGCAATCCGCCATGTGCTAAGCCAGGTGCTCCTTGATGATTCTCGGTAACTGTGAAACTGCCAGTTAGATCTAAATCTTTGCCAGCGATCGCTGTGAAGTGCAATCCTGTTTTATGTAATTCACCACAGCCGTAGCAGTGACCAAAATGAGATGGGATTTGAGATCCGATCGCTGGCGCCTTTGGATGGCGAACCGGCATAACTGCATCAGCGGGAGGAGTAGTGCTTGCAATGCGACTCATAAAGTAAGCGTATCCTTTCCCTAAGATGAATGATAAATCAAAATCGGTAAAATTCTTTGAGCAATTATCCTGGGGCATTTGGATCTGGTCCTTTATCGCCCTGCTCTGTGTATCCATCTATCTCTCAGTATGGGCTCCGCTAGGAAATATAGCTGCCCTACTTGTCACAGGAATAAGTTTTGCTGGCTTCTATTCGCTCTCGATCAAGATGCGCACCACGACCAAAATTGAAGGCCAGATGCTAATTTCAAATAAGGCGAAGATTGATCTTAAATTTATTAAATCGGCGACCGCTTTAGATGCTGAAGGATTTAAAAGATTGGCGGGAGTTGATGCAGATCCAGCAGCTTTCTTAGCGATTAACTTCTGGAGTAAAACTGGAGTGAAGGTTGAACTGAAAGATAAAAAAGATCCCACACCTTATTGGTTGATCTCATCAAAGGATCCAAAGCGATTAGTGAAAGCGCTGGTTAAAGCGCAGAAGTAATTGGTTACTCGCAATCCTTACAGATTGCTTTTGCACCTTCGCCACGAGCTTTTTGATTTATGTGCTTAACTAAGAAACATCGATTACAGGTGAACTCATCCTCTTGTCTTGGTACAACCTTTAATGCCAACTCTTCACCGGAGAGATCTGCGCCAGGAAGTTCTAGATTCTCTGCCGCCTCCTCTTCATCAACATCAACCTGTCCTGATTGCGCATCGGCACGTCGAGCCTTTAGCTCTTCAAGGGATTCTTCATGTAACTCTTCATCGGTTTTTCTGGGGGTGTCGTAATCGGTTGCCATCTTGCACCTCCCTCTAAATCACTATCTTTAAATGAGCATTAAGTAATGCTCTGACTTGGGCGGATAATCCCCTAAAAAACGCTCAGTGCCTACTTAACCGCTGGCGTGTCGAATTTATTCCTCTGTTAACGCCTGTGTTCGACGCTCAGCCTGTGCAATTCGCCATTTCTCTATCTCGCCATGATTACCGGATAACAAAATCTCAGGAACTTCAAGGCCTCGCCATAGCGCTGGCTTTGTGTAATTTGGATACTCGACCAATGATCCATCTTTATTTGTAAGTGTATGGCTCTCCTCTTTTAAAGATAATGGATTGCCTAATACTCCTGGAATTAATCTAGCGGTTGCTTCAACAATCACCATGGTTGCGACCTCGCCACCACCCAATACATAATCGCCAATTGAAACTTCATGAACTTTGAAGTTTTTTTGACCGGCGTAATACTTACCGACTCTGGCATCGATTCCCTCATACCTGCCGCAAGCAAAGATTAGATTATCCTTTTTTGAAAACTCTATCGCCATTTGCTGATCAAACTTTTTTCCGGCTGGAGTTAAAATGATTAACTCATACTGGTTTGAACCATCGCTAATTTCATCTATTGCTAATCCCCAGGGTTCGGCAGACATAACCATGCCAGCCCCGCCACCGTAAGGTGTGTCATCAACTGAGTGATGAGGATCTGTTGTGTGCTTTCGCAAATCATGGATCTTAATTGAGATTAAACCTTTTTCTTGAGCCTTGCCTATTAGAGAGAGCTCAAGTGGTTTTAAATACTCTGGAAAGATAGAGACGATATCAATTTTCAACATCTAGCAACCCTTCTGGTGGGTTTACTACGATTAATTTAGCTTTGATATCTATAGCGATAATCATCTGCTTAACCATCGGGATTAAAACTTCACCATTAGGGGTATCAATCCCCAGTAGATCTTGACCAGGAAGTTGAATAATTTCGCGAACTACGCCGATATCTTTTGAATCCTCTAATTTAACCTGGCAACCAATTAATTGTTGGAAGTGGTACTCACCTGGCTCTTGGTCCTCAGTATTAACCTCAGTTGAAACAAGTTGATCCCGCAACTGCTCTACTTGATCTCGATCGGTTATGCCGGCAAATGATAAAAGGAGAATTTTGTTATGCCAGCGGCTTCCAGTAATGATTAAGTTGCGACCATCCTCAGTGCTTACCGTTGCACCAACTGCAAATCTTTGATCGGGCTGATCTGTTCTAACCTCAACTGTGGCCTCGCCTTGAACACCATGTGCGCGGCCAATTCGACCTACGACAAGTTGCAAATTAACGACCCTCGTCCGCCTCGATTAAATCAACACGAACTGATCGTCCAGCGATTGCACTTACAACTGTGCGGAGTGCACGAGCGGTACGACCATTGCGACCAATTACCTTGCCAATATCCTCTGGGTGCACACGAACCTCAAGAGTTGTACCTCCACGATGAT
>WLHY01000034.1 GCA_009702465.1 Actinomycetota bacterium | reverse complement strand
TTGGCACACCAGAGCGTCCACGTTTAGTTGTTTCACGTTCTGCTCGTCATCTATTTGTTCA
The DNA here is from genome assembly GCA_009702465.1 of Actinomycetota bacterium. Lineage (GTDB taxonomy): Bacteria > Actinomycetota > Actinomycetes > Nanopelagicales > Nanopelagicaceae > Nanopelagicus. The sequence goes on along the minus strand of WLHY01000034.1, from coordinate 8,145 downwards.
GATCGTTGATGATTCAAAGTCACAAACTTTGGCATCAGCATCAACAATGGAGAAAGAGCTACGTACCTTTACTGGCGATAAAACCGCTAAGGCAAAGCAGGTTGGCGAGTTAATCGCAAAGCGTGCAAAAGAAAAAGGTGTATCTACAGTGGTCTTTGACCGCGGTGGCAATAAGTTCCACGGACGTGTTGCAGCTGTTGCAACTAGTGCTCGTGCAAATGGATTGGAGTTCTAATGGCTGAGACACCTACCCCAACCACACGCGAAGCGCGTCCTAAAGGTGGTCGCGACAAGCGCGAACGCCGCGATGGCGATTTCCAAAAGGAAAAATCACCATACACAGAGCGAGTAGTTTTCATCAACCGTGTTGCCAAAGTTGTTAAAGGTGGACGTCGTTTCTCCTTTACTGCATTAATTGTTGTTGGCGATGGCAAGGGCATGGTTGGCGTTGGATATGGAAAAGCTAAGGAAGTTCCACAAGCAATTGCAAAAGCGGTTGAAGATGGAAAGAAAAACTTCTTTAAGGTTCCAATTCTTAACGGAACAATTCCTCACCCAGTACAAGGGGAGAAAGCTGCCGGAGTAATTTTGCTTCGACCAGCCTCACCAGGTACCGGTGTTATTGCTGGAGGTCCAGTACGTGCAGTTCTTGAGTGCGCTGGTATCACCGATGTATTAACCAAATCTTTAGGATCTGGAAATCCAATTAATATGGTTCACGCAACCGCTGCTGCACTTCGTATGTTGGAGAACCCAACTGCAATCGCTGCACGACGTGGCCGTCCACTAGAAGATGTTGCGCCAGCAGCGATCACTCGCTTAATCGCAGCACAAGTTACGGTAGGTGCCTAATGCCTCGCTTAAAAGTTACACAAGTACGATCAAAGATCGGTAATCCACCTGATCAACGCAACACTTTGCGTTCACTTGGATTAAAGCGAATCGGAGATGTAGTTGTAAAAGAGGATCGTCCAGAAATTCGTGGCATGGTTTACGCCGTTCGCCACCTGATTGCAGTAGAGGAGGTTGAATAACAATGGTGCTTAAGGTTCATCATTTACGTCCAGCTCCTGGTGCAAAAACTAAGAAGACTCGTAAGGGTCGCGGTGAAGCTTCAAAGGGAAAGACTGCAGGTCGTGGCGGTAAAGGAACTCGTGCTCGTAACGTAGTTCGTGCCGGCTTCGAAGGTGGTCAGCTTCCGCTTGTAATGCGTTTGCCAAAGTTACGTGGATTTAAAAATCCAGAGCGTACCGAGTACCAGGCGGTTAACATCTCAACAATTAATGCGTTGTACCCAAAGGGTGGCGATGTAACAATTGAAGATTTAGTTAAAAAAGGAGCAGCTCGCAAGGGTTACCCAGTAAAGGTTCTAGGAAATGGCGATATCTCAGTGAAGGTTTCTGTAGCTGCGCACGCATTTTCTAAGTCTGCAACTGAAAAAATCTCAGCAGCTGGTGGATCAGCTAAAACCCTTTAATCAAAGTTATTTAGAAGGAGAAGATCTTGTTATCAGCATTTGGTAAGGCGTTTAAAACACCTGACTTACGTCGCAAGATTTTCTTCACCCTTTCAATCATGGCGCTCTTCCGTTTCGGATCAGTTGTGCCAACTCCTGGAGTTTCATATGTAAATGTGCAGGAGTGTTTGAAGACCTCAGATACTGGTGGCTTATTTGGATTGATTAACCTATTCAGTGGTGGCGCCTTATTGCAGCTTAGTATTTTTGCACTTGGAATCATGCCGTACATCACCGCATCAATTATTGTTCAATTATTAACCGTTGTAATTCCTCGTTTTGAAGCGTTAAAGAAAGAGGGACAATCTGGAACTGCAAAGTTAACCCAGTACACCCGTTACCTAACAATTGGATTAGCAATCTTGCAATCAACTGGCTTAATTGCAGTTGCTCGTATTCAAGGAAGAATCTTTGCTAACTGTTCTCTACCAATCATTCCTGATACATCAATGACTCGAATTATCACCATGATTGCAGTAATGACCGCTGGTACATCTGTAATTATGTGGTTAGGTGAGTTAATCACCGATCGTGGCGTTGGTAATGGAATGTCTATTCTTATCTTTACATCGATCGCTGCCACCTTCCCAGGTCAACTGTGGTCAATTAGATTACAAAAAGGATTGTTCGCCTTCCTATTCATTCTTGCAGTTGGTGTATTAATTGTTGCTGCGGTTGTCTTTGTTGAGCAGGCGCAACGACGTATTCCAGTTCAGTACGCTAAGCGTCAAGTAGGTCGCCAACAATATGGCGGAACAAGCACATATATTCCTATTAAGGTAAACCAAGCTGGCGTTATTCCAGTCATCTTTGCATCATCCTTGCTTTACATTCCATCACTACTTGTAAATTTCAGTGGCTCAACAGCTGGTTGGGCAAGTTGGGTTTCTCGGAATTTCATTCAAGGTGATCACCCAATCTATGTCGCTACCTATGCATTTTTAATTATTTTCTTTACCTACTTCTATGTTGCAATTACCTTTAATCCAGATGAGGTAGCAGAGAATATGAAGAAGTACGGTGGATTTATTCCGGGCATTCGTGCTGGTCGACCAACCTCTGAGTACTTACAGTATGTGCTATCACGTGTTACTGCACCAGGCTCGTTGTATCTAGCATTTGTTGCAATTATTCCGATCATCGCATTGATTCTCTTCCAAGCATCGCAAAACTTCCCATTTGGTGGAACTGCGATCTTGATCGTGGTTGGTGTTGGTTTGGATACTGCAAAGCAGATCGAATCACAATTACAACAACGCTCATATGAGGGGTTTTTGAAGTAATGCGATTAATCCTGGTTGGCCCACCAGGTGCTGGTAAAGGAACACAAGCAGTTCAATTAGCTGCTCATTACTCAATTCCACACATCTCTACCGGTGATATCTTCCGTGCAAATATTAAAAATTCAACTGAGTTAGGTAAGCGTGCACAAAGCTTTATCGATAAGGGTGAGTTAGTTCCTGATTCAGTTACAAATGAGATGGTGCGTGATCGCTTAGGTCAACCAGATGCGGCAAGTGGATTTCTATTAGATGGTTTTCCGCGCAATACCGCACAAGCAGATGAGTTAAATAAAATATTAGTTGAAAAATCTATGCCACTAGATGCAGTTTTAGAGTTGAAGATTGAGAACTCCGAAATTATTCGCAGATTATCTGGCCGCCGTACTTGTCGAAACTGTTCAACCTCCTTTCATGTTGAGTTTGAAAAATCCAAAGTGGCTGGGGTTTGTGATTTATGCCAGGGCGAGCTGTATCAACGTGAGGATGATAAGGAGGAGGTAGTAGCCCGCAGACTTGAGGTTTACACCGAACAAACCGCACCAATTATCAATTACTACAGCAAGTTGGGATTGTTAAAAACCATTTCAGCGGTTGGCGATGTCAAAGAGATTACCCAGTTAGCGATCACCTCAATTAGTAAGTAAATTTATGGCGATTCAGATCAAAAATTTAGAGCAGTTAAAATCTATGCGTAAAGCAGGTTTAGTGGTTGCCCACACCTTAAATTTGATTCGAGACAGTGTTGAGATTGGAATGACAACTGTTGATTTAGATTTGCTAGCGGTTAGAAGTTTAGAGAAATACAACGCTAAATCCTCATTTAAGGGGTATCACGGCTTTCCATCGGTAATTTGTGCATCTGTCAATGATGAGGTTGTTCATGGAATACCAAATAAAAGAGTTATTCAAGATGGTGATCTTTTATCAATTGATTTTGGCGCGATTGTTGAAGGCTGGCATGGTGATGCCGCTATCTCGATTGGAATTGGCAATGTAGATCCTGCAGATCAAAAGTTAATGGATGTTTGCGAGGAGTCGATGTGGCAGGGAATTGCTGCTGGCAAAAATGGTGGCAAGTTAACTGATATTTCACAAGCTGTAGAGAGTTACATTAACTCTCAAGGTAAGTATGGAATCCTGCGCGAGTATGGTGGCCATGGCATTGGCAGCGAGATGCATCAAGAGCCACATATTTTAAATTTTGGTAAAGGTGGAAATGGTCCTGATCTAATTCCTGGCATGGCACTAGCCATTGAACCAATGATTACTCGAGGTACAGAAAAAACAAAGGTATTAAGTGATGATTGGACTGTAGTTTCACAAGATCACTCACGTGGTGCGCACTTTGAACACACATACGCAATCGCACCTGATGGCAAACCCTTTGTTTTAACCGCAATTGATGGCGGAAAAGCGGAGTTAAGCCGGCTAGGCGTTGAAATTTCAGAGCTTATTTAGGCGGCCTGCAATAGGTTGTAAAGTAGAGCAGTGAGTACAAACCTCGGGGAAATTATGCGCTCTGAAATCGCAGAGATCCCAGCAGTTTTTCAAAAACTATCTGATCAGATTCCTGAGATCAGCAAAGCGGTAGATGCTCTTTCGCTTACCAATATTGATTCAGTAATTCTGGTAGCTCGCGGTACCTCAGATAATGCAGCGCTTTTCCTCAAGTATTTAATCGAGACCAAGATCGGTATTCCTTGTGGTTTAGCGTCACCATCAGTTGTAACTATCTATAAGAGTAATTTACGATTTACAAACACTTTGGTAATCGGCATCTCCCAAAGCGGACAATCGCCAGATATCGTTTCATACACTAAGGCAGCTAAAGCTGGTGGCGCCAAAAGCATTTCATTTACCAATGATCCAGATAGCCCACTGGCTAAAGCAACCGATCTACATCTTTACCTAGAGGCGGGGACCGAGAAAGCGGTTGCGGCCACCAAGAGTTACTCGGCAGAGCTTTTGCTCTCTTATATCTTTGTCTCAATTTGGGCGAAGCAAAGTATTGATTTAACCTCACTGATTTCAGCTAGTAATGATGCAGTCGGTAAGTTGGCAAAGGTCTCTGAGATCGTTGACGCCTTTGATCACAAATTTGGAATTACTACGATGGGCCGTGGCTTTGCATATGCCAATGCTCAGGAGTGTGCGCTAAAGATTCAAGAGACCTTGAAGATTCCAGTCTCCTCCTTTTCATCCGCTGATTATTTGCATGGTCCAATCTCATCTCTTACCCAAAACTCTCGAGTTGTATTTTTAGCACCAAGTGGTGTTGCGCATGAAGCGATGGATAAAACAGTTAATCGAATCCGTGAAATTACAAAACATCTTTACTGGATCGGCAGCGGCTTTCCATCATTAACTGGCGAAGTAAGTATTGGTGGCTCAACTGGCCTAACTGAACAAGAGTCGGTAATCGTCGACAGTATTGTTTTGCAACAATTTGCGATGACGCTCGCCATTAAAAACAATTTGAATCCAGATGCACCAGCTGGTCTTTTAAAAGTTACGCAAACTATCTAAATGTTTTTAAGTGATGGTGCGATCGCAACCTCTCGGGCATATATAAATAATGAGTGGGTAGATGGCGGTATTAAGGTAATTGATTCAAAGCTCACCTCATATGGTGAGGCGGTTGGGCAAAATGGAATGGCAATACCTGGATATGTTGATCTGCAGGTAAATGGTCATGGCGGCGTGGATTTATTAGCTGCAAAAAACAGCGATGAGATCCGTAAATTATCAAGATCACTCTACGCCAATGGTGTTATTGCTTATCTACCTACCTTAATTACCGGAGCAACCGAGCTATCACTCCGTGCTTTAAATTTAATTGAAGAGGTAAGAAAAAATCCGCTGCCAGGTGAGGCACAAATAATTGGTACACATTTAGAGGGACCATTTATCTCACCAGTTAAATCTGGCATGCATCCCGTAGAGCATATTAAAGAGCCAGACCAATCATTGATCGGTGAGTTCTTACGCGCAGGCAAGATCTCGCAAGTAACTATTGCACCAGAGCTACCCGGTGCTATTGAGTTAATAAAGTTTTTAGCTGGATCAGGTGTAGTGGTCTCGCTCGGACATTCAAATGCCACCGCAGCTCAAGCCCATGCTGGTTTTGATGCTGGTGCGAAAACTGTTACACATCTTTGGAATGCAATGAAGAAGAGAGCAGAGTCAGAACCCGGTTTAGCCCAGGTTGCACTAGAGCGTGATGATGTAATTATTCAATTAATTATTGATGAGGTTCACTTAGATTCTCAACTTGTTATCGACTCACTTAAGCAATGTCCAGGTCGATTTATTGTCACAAATGATGCGGTATCTGCAGCTGGAATTGGTGATGGTGTTTTTGAATTTAGTGAGATAGAGATAAAGGTTGAAAATGGCAGAGCTACTCGCATGGATGGAACTCTGGCTGGTGGCGTTGGTACTCTTGATAAATCACTGAAATTAATGTGGGAGTACGGAGTCGGATTAGAGGATGCAATCGATTCAGTTACATCTAGGCCAGCTGATCTGATGGATATGGGCCAGTTAGGTCGATTGGATCTAGGAAGCCCCGTTCAAATTCTCACGCTTTAGGGCCGATTTTCCTTTTCTTACCCCCACGCTTAAACTATCCCTCCTGCCTCGAAAGGGGTAAACCCAATAAAGATCAGAAAAGTAGGTATCGCTTGGCCAAGAAAGATGGTGCTATCGAAATCGAGGGCACTGTTGCTGAAGCACTACCTAACGCAATGTTCCGAGTTGAGTTAACAAATGGTCACAAAGTTTTAGCACATATCAGTGGAAAGATGCGACAGAACTACATTCGTATTTTGCCGGAAGATAAAGTGATTGTTGAACTTAGTCCATATGACCTCACCAGAGGTCGAATTATTTATCGTTACAAGTAATTTGTAGCAGTAAATAATTTAATTAATAGCACTAACAAGGTTGTCAGGAAAGGTTAATCGTGAAGGTAAAACCAAGCGTGAAGAAGATTTGCGACAAATGCAAAGTTATTCGTCGTAATGGTCGCGTGATGGTTATTTGCGAAAATCTTCGTCACAAACAACGTCAGGGCTAATTAAAAAGTAGAAAACGCGTGATGCGACTTATTTGAAAAAATAAGACCCTCGGACCGAAAGGCTGAGGCCAACAGATAAAAATGTTGGATGCATTGCGGAGGACCTTTCGGATAAAAGAAACAGGTAAGCAATATGGCACGTCTCGTTGGTGTCGATCTTCCTCGCGAAAAGCGAGTTGAAATCGCACTCACCTATATCTTCGGTATGGGACTTACTCGTGCGCAAGCAACACTTGCAGCAACTGGTATTTCACCAGATATCCGAGTTAAAGATCTGCAAGAGCCAGATCTAGCAAAGCTTCGTGAGTACATCGAAGCTAATTACAAAATTGAGGGTGATCTTCGTCGTGAGATCGCTGGCGACATCCGTCGTAAAGTTGAAATTCAAAGCTACCAAGGAATTCGTCACCGCAAAGGTTTGCCAGTTCGTGGACAACGAACTCACACCAATGCTCGTACACGTAAGGGTCCTCGTGTTGCAATCGCTGGTAAGAAGAAGGAGACCAAGTAATGGCCACCGCTAAAGCAAAACCAGCTAAAGAGGCTGTGAAAGCAGCTCCAAAAAAGATTAAGGCACGTAAGAAGGATAAAAAGAATGTTGCCTTTGGTCATGCCTACATTAAGAGCACCTTTAACAACACAATTGTTTCAATCACCGATCCAAGTGGTGCGGTAATTGCTTGGTCATCATCTGGTCAGGTTGGATTTAAAGGTTCACGTAAATCAACACCATTTGCTGCGCAAATGGCTGCTGAAGCTGCTGCTCGTAAAGCACAAGAGCATGGCTTAAAGAAGGTTGATGTATTTGTTAAGGGACCTGGCTCTGGCCGGGAAACTGCAATTCGTTCATTACAAGCCGCTGGGTTGGAGGTTGGAGCCATCGCAGATGTAACTCCAGCACCACACAATGGTTGCCGCCCACCGAAACCACGTAGAGTTTAAGGAAGGAAGAAAACAATGGCTCGCTATACAGGTGCAGATTGCAAACGCTGCCGTCGCGAAAAAGTAAAGCTCTTCCTAAAGGGCTCTAAGTGCGATGGACCAAAATGTCCGATCGAATCACGTCCATATCCACCAGGACAACATGGTCGTGCTCGTTCCAAGGATTCTGAGTACCTATTACAGATGCGCGAGAAGCAAAAGTGCGCACGTATTTACGGAGTACTAGAGAAGCAGTTCCGTGGTTACTACGAAGAGGCAAACCGCTTACAAGGTAAGACTGGTGAAAACCTTCTAGTAATTCTAGAAACTCGTTTAGACAATGTTGT
>WLHY01000033.1 GCA_009702465.1 Actinomycetota bacterium | reverse complement strand
CATGCCTGGTTTGCGTGGTAATCCAGCTGTAATTACTACAACATCTGAGTTGGCAGTTTTTTCATAGCCACCACCTTCAGCGGTAGTTGTTGCACCAATAACCTTTGTTTCAAACCCTTCAACAGAACGGGATTGATTAATATCTAATGCCAAGCCTTCAGGCTTTCCTTCAACGATGTCAGTTAAAACAACAGTTTCAAATATGTCGTACTCAGCTAATCGTAGGGCGGTAGTTGATCCATAAAATCCAGCGCCAACAACAGTTACTTTTCCAGATCTGCTCATTTAATCTCCTAAGTTCAGGCGCAATATTACCGAGCATCTGGCAATGATAATGCCAAGATAAAAAGCAGTGCACAGATCGTGATCGGTAACACTAGCTCAATGCCTCGTTTGACCTGAGATTGTGAGTATCTGGCCAAGATAAAGATGCTGGCACTCAGGGAGATGATGATTGATCCAGTTCGAACCGCTCCACTAACGCCAATTACAACCCCGATTAGAACTGCAATTAATGAAAATCTACGGATCTGATCTAATGTAAAACTCTCTCTCATGGTTGTGCCAACTCGAGCAGATTACTTAACAACATCGCCCTAGTCATTGGTCCTACTCCACCTGGCATTGGCGCAAAGTAAGAGGCTACATCAATCACTGATGGATCAACATCCCCAAGTAGTTGTGCATCCTGCCTAGTAATTCCAACATCAATCACAACCGCACCTGACTTAATCATCGCCGGCTTAACAAAATGTGGCTTTCCAATTGCAGCGATTACCACATCTGCGCTCTTTAACAACTCTGCTAAATTCTTAGTTGCTGAATGCGCCACCGTAACCGTTGCATTAACCGCCTTTTGAGATAACAGGATTGAAAGAGGTCTACCAACTGTGGTGCCGCGCCCAATAATTAATACAGATTTTCCACTTAAATTAATTTGATACTCAGTTAATAATCTAAGGATTGCTTTTGGTGTACAAGGCACGATGGTCTTTGAATCCAACACCAACCTACCTAAATTACTAGGGTGCAAACCATCGGCATCCTTTGTTGGAGCAACCGCTGCTAAAACCTTTTGCGCATCTACTGCAGCCGGCAGTGGCAGTTGAACAATAAATCCAGTGCAGTTAGCATCATTATTTAATTGAGTTACCGCCGCCAAAATCTCAGCTTCACCAGCGGTTTGCGGTAGATCTATTCGTATTGAAGCTATTCCAACCTCTGCGCAATCGCGATGCTTACCCGCAACATATGAAAGTGAACCTGGATCAGTACCAACCAAGATGGTACCCAGCCCTGGTTGTTTAGGTAATTTTTTAACCTGTAATGCAATCTCGCTCTTGACCTTAAGTGCTAACGCCTTGCCATCTAATATTTGCGCACTCATGAGGCAACTCTACCTTTACTGCGAAGAGCCTTGATTAATTTTGGCAGAAGAATTTGAATCAATAAAACCAAGATCAATTGAGCGGTGATGATCAAGCAGGCGATAGCGGTGTTCACGCCAACTGGTGACATATTTGCAGTAATCAATGACCCGGAACTAAGTGCACTTAAGCCAGCAAAGCCACCAATTGAGATTACTAAAAACCGTAAAATACTCTGTCTTTTAATCTTGATAAAAGCTGTTGATTTCAACAGGTACTTTAAATTTAACCAACCAAAGATAAAGATCATGATGGTTGGAGCCATCAACCACGGAATCTCGCCAGCTGGCAAAGCTGCCAAAACTGGGATTGCTGGAATTTCGCGGAGTGAGAAGGTTAATGGTGAAATCTCAGTATTTGTTCCTAGGAATATGCCAGCACCAAAGATATAACTTAGGGTCGCAATAAATATATTTGGTAGGTATGCCAATTGCAATAATAGAAGTAAGGCACCGCCAATTATGCCTGGCTGCAGTACAACTGTTAAATTCTTAGCGGTTTCAAAGTTCATTGCTAGAGCGGTAGTAAATAGCAATCCAGCGATACCAAGCATGATTAAGAAAAGATAAAATGGAAGTTGTAAAGCCTTACCTGCCTTTAATGAAAAAATTGCTAAGACAAGAATGGCTAGAACTGTTATCGGCCCGCGCTTCCAATCAATACTGGCTTGTGCATTTCCGGCGATCAATGCCAAGCCGCAGTAAATAATTAAGTACCAAAGTAAAAAGTAGGTTCTGGTGGATTTTCCATCACCGACTCGTTCAACTGATCTGCGATAGCCAATTCGAATTGCAAGTACCGGTAACAGTAGGGCGCCTAGTGGCAGCAATGAAAGGTAGCCAGTTATCGCTTCACCTGAAATATTAAATGGGCTTAGGTGCGCGCCAAGCCAAAGCCAGAGTGCGGCTCGAATTGGATCAGATGTACTTCCTGATGTGCTGCCGGCGGTTGCCCAAGCAAATAAGGTGATGAATGCGAGTGGAAACAAAATTAAGGTGATTGATCTAATTACCTGTTGGAGCGTTACCGTTATTGCACGCGCTACCAAAATTGAGTCCCTATCTGCTTTTGTTACCCATTCAAAATCTTGCGCATCAAGTTAGCGGTTTCACTTGGTGTTTTACCAACCGCAACACCGACCGCCTCTAAAGCTTCTTTTTTCGCCGCTGCAGTTCCAGATGATCCAGAGACAATTGCACCAGCATGTCCCATAGTTTTACCCTCGGGCGCGGTAAATCCAGCTACATATCCAACTACCGGCTTGGTTACATACTCTTTAATAAATGCTGCGGCTCGTTCTTCGGCATCGCCACCAATTTCACCGATCATGACGATTGCCTCTGTTTCAGGATCATCTTGAAAGGCGCGTAAGCAATCAATATGTGTTGTTCCAATAATTGGATCGCCACCAATTCCAACTGCAGTTGTAAAACCAAAATCACGTAGCTCATACATCATCTGATAGGTCAATGTGCCAGATTTAGAAACTAAGCCAATCTTTCCGGGACCAGTGATATCAGATGGAATGATTCCGATATTTGATTTTCCAGGGCTAATAATTCCTGGACAGTTAGGTCCCAAAATTCGAGTGGTGCCTTTACTTTCTGCATATGCATAAAAAGCTGCCGCATCATGAACTGGAATTCCTTCAGTTATTACAACTACAAATGGCATCTTTGCATCGACGGCATCAATTACCGCAGCCTTAGCAAATTTAGGTGGTACAAAAACTACAGATGCATTTGCACCAGTTGCCGCCATTGCTTCAGCTACTGAGTTAAATACTGGAATTTGTACGCCATCCATATCTACCGATTGGCCACCTTTGCCAGGTGTTACGCCACCAACAATCTTGGTACCAGCTTTTAGCATTCGCTTGGTGTGCTTAGTGCCTTCAGAGCCAGTCATGCCCTGCACAATGACCTTACTGTTTTCATTAATAAAAATCGCCATTACTTTGCCGCCAACTCTGCTGCCTTAGCAGCTGCGCCATCCATGGTGTCTAATTGTTGAACAAGTGGGTGTGCAGCATCATTAAGAATCTTGCGACCCTCAATCACATTATTACCATCAAGCCGAACCACAATTGGTTTGGTTGCCTTGCTGCCTAAAATTTCTAACGCTTGTACGATGCCATTAGCCACCGCATCACATGCAGTTATGCCACCAAATACATTTACAAATACGCTGCGTACATCGGGATCGCCCAAGATGATTGATAATCCATTTGCCATTACCTCAGCTGATGCACCGCCACCGATATCTAAGAAGTTAGCTGGCTTTACACCATACTTCTCGCCCGCATAAGCAACTACATCTAGGGTGCTCATAACCAAGCCAGCACCATTTCCAATAATGCCAACCTCACCATCTAACTTCACATAATTTAGATTTTTCTCTTTTGCTAATGCTTCAAGTGGGTTTGTGGATGCATGATCAATTAGTGATTCATGTTTTGGTTGTCTAAATCCGGCGTTCTCATCCAATGTTACTTTGCCATCGAGAGCTACTACTTTGCCATCCTCTGTTTTAACCAGTGGATTGATCTCCATTAATGTGGCATCTTCTGCAACAAATGCTGCCCATAATTTAATTAAGACATCAGCTACCTGCTCCTGAACATCAGATGGAAATTGGCCACTCTTTGCAATCTCTAATGCCTTTGCTTTATCTATTCCTTTATTTGGATCAATTCCAACTCGAGCTAACTTCTCTGGTGTCTTGTGTGCAACCTCTTCGATCTCCATACCGCCGGCAACAGATGCCATTACTAAAAAGTTTCGATTAGCACGATCTAATAAAATTGCCATGTAGTACTCGGCGGCAATTGGTGCAGCTTGAGCGATCATCACTTGGTGAACGGTGTGACCTTTAATATCCATTCCTAAAATTGCTTTTGCTTTCTCCTTGGCATCGGCTGCATTTTCAGCAAGCTTTACGCCGCCCGCTTTGCCGCGTCCACCAATCTTTACCTGTGCTTTAACAACAACCTTGCCACCCATTTTTGCTGCAGCTACTTCAGCTGCTTCTGGTGTTGCGGCAACTGCACCGGCTAAAACCGGAATTTGATGGGCTTCAAATAAATCGCGCGCTTGATACTCAAATAAATCCACGGCGTGATCTTAATGAAAAAAGTTAGATATTTATAATTTCTCGACTGGCGCATAGCGAAGAAGTAAGCGTTTCTCACCAAATGAGCCAAAATCAATAGTTGCTTCGGCTCGATCACCCTCACCGGTTACTGCTACAACTGTGCCTAATCCAAATGTGTCATGAGACACTCGTTCGCCAATCTCTAGCTTCATTGTGTTGCTAGAACTTTTTCCAGTTGCTCTTGGCGCAGCAAAACTTCGATTTCGGCTCACTGAACTTTTTATTGGTGATCTTTTTTCAGCAACCTCATTCCATTCAATAACTGAATCTGGAATCTCTGATAAAAATCTTGATGGTGGGTTGTAATTTGGTGCACCCCATGCAGAGCGGTACTCCGCTCTAGTAATAAATAAATTTTCACGCGCTCTGGTTAATCCAACATAAGCAAGTCGTCGCTCCTCTTGTAGCTCCTCTGGATCACCAAGTGTGCGTGAGTGTGGAAATACTCCCTCCTCCATACCGGTTAAGAAAACAGTTGGAAACTCTAATCCTTTCGCGGTGTGCAATGTCATCATCGTTACTACTCCACCATGATCCTCACCATCTGGTATTTGATCTGCATCTGCAACCAGCGAAACATCCTCGAGGAAGCCGACTAGTGAGATCTCCTCACCATCATCCACTTCACCCTCTTCATACTCAGTTGCAACTGCAACTAACTCTTCCAGGTTTTCTACGCGCACCTCATCTTGAGGATCGGTACTCTCGGCCAGCTCTGTTAATAAACCAGATTGTTCAAGCACTGCTTGGGCAATTACAGATGGTCTGGTCTTCGCCTCTACTAAGGTTTGAAGAGATTGAATTAACTTAACAAACTCAATAATTGATGCGCTAGCACGTGCTGCTATCTCTTGATTTTTCTCTACCTCGCAAAGTGATTGCCAAAAGGTTAGGTTGTGATTAGTTGCATGTAGATCAATTAGATCTAGGGCGCGATCACCTATTCCACGCTTTGGTGTATTGATAATTCGTCGCAGTGAAACCTCATCCTCTGGATTTACTAAAACCCGCAGATAAGCTAGAAAATCCTTTACCTCGCGCCGCTCATAAAATCGAACCCCACCAACCACTTTGTACGCCAGTGAGCTGCGCAGAAAAACCTCTTCAAATACTCGAGATTGTGCATTGGTTCGATAAAAGATGGCGGTATCTCCTGGATTTGATTTACCTAAATCTTGTAACTTAGCAATCTCATTAACTACAAACTGCGCTTCATCATGTTCACTCTCTGCAACATAGCCAACAATGGTTGCGCCAGAGCCCGCCTCTGACCAAAGATTTTTCTCTTTTCGATTCTCATTGTTTGAGATAACTGCATTTGCTGCCGAGAGAATATTTTGGGTAGAGCGATAATTTTGTTCAAGCAGAATTGTTTTAGCATCTGGATAATCCGCTTCAAATTGCATAATATTTCTAATATTTGCACCACGAAATGCGTAGATTGATTGATCGGCATCGCCCACTACGCAAAGTTCGGCAAGGGCAAATCCATCTCGTGCATCTCCGACCAACTCTTTGATCAGGATGTACTGCGCGTGATTTGTATCTTGATACTCATCCACCAAAATGTGGCGAAAGCGTGAGCGGTACTTTGCTCTGGCCTCTGGATGGCGTTGTAGTACCTCAACTGTTTTTGAAATTAAATCATCAAAATCCATTGAGTTCGCACCCATCAGCCGTTTTTGATAGACACTGTAAATATCAGCAACAATTTGATCAAATTGATTTTTACTTTGATTTAGAAAATCAGCTGGTCCCATTAACTCATTTTTAGCTGAAGAGATAATTGATTGCACAGCGCGTGGGGCGTAGCGCTTGGCATCTAAATTCATATCGCGCATTACTAACGTGATTAAACGTAATGAATCACTTTGATCATAAATAGTAAATGAATTTGAGTAACCAAGAAGTTGCGCCTCTTTCCGCAAAATACGAACACAAGCTGAGTGAAAAGTTGATACCCACATACTTCTGGCGCGATCACCAACTAGCTCTGCTACTCGCTCCTTCATCTCACCAGCCGCTTTATTGGTAAAGGTGATTGCTAAAACTTCATAAGGTGCCACATTGCGCTCTGCGAGTAAGTAGGCAATTCGACGAGTTAATACTCTGGTTTTTCCAGATCCAGCACCAGCGACAACTAATAATGGCGAGCCGATATGGGTGACCGCTGCTAATTGTTGTGGATTTAGACCACCAGTTAAATGATCGATTAGCGGATCTGATTGTGCGGACATATCCATAATCCTATCTTCGGTTCTGACACTTCAATGGGTGCGGTAATCTTTCGCAAATGGAACCAATTGCCGATAGTGAGATTGAGCGGATTTTAGTTGTAACCGCTCACCCAGATGATTGTGATTTTGGCGCAGCCGGAACAATTGCAAAGTGGAGCGCTGCTGGAATTAAGGTCTCCTACTGTATTTGCACAAATGGTGACCAGGGTGGTGAGGATCCATCTGTACCGCGGGATGAGATGCCAAAGATTCGTCAACGTGAACAACGTGATGCGGGCAAGGTTGTTGGTGTTGAAGATATAACCTTTTTAAATTACCGAGATGGTTGGCTGGTACCAACAATTGAATTACGTAAAGATATTGTTCGGCAGATTCGTATTACCAGGCCGCAGCGAATGCTGATTCAATCCCCCGATCGCAATTGGGATCGATTATTTGCATCCCATCCAGATCACATGGCAGCTGGCGAGGCTGCGATCCAAGCGGTTTATCCAGACTCTCGAAATCCATTTGCATTTGAGGATTTACTTAAGGATGAAGGGCTAGAGCCTTGGCGCGTGCAAGAGGTTTGGGTTATGTCTACCCAAAACCCAGATCACTATGTAGATATCACAGATGTTTTTGATAAAAAGATGAAGGCGTTAGATGCCCATGTAAGTCAGACGGCACACAATCCAAATTTAGAAAAGATGGTTCGTGAATGGGGCGAGAAAAATGCCGCGGCAAATAATCTAGCTGAAGGAAAAATCGCTGAAGTTTTTAAGATTGTAAATACAAATTAACGAACAGTTGCCTTTTCAATTGCAATCTTAACTTTAGGTCGACCAACCTCACCACCATCAATAGTTCCAGTTGCAACTACCGCTTTTACAATCTCTAGCCCCTTAGTAACTCTGCCCCAAACTGTGTAGTTAGGATCAAGAGTGGTGTTCTCTGCCATGATAAAAAATTGAGATCCATTTGTATTTGGACCAGAGTTGGCCATAGCTACAGTTCCCACCGGGTAATTATTAATTATCGGTTTTGGTAGGTTTTCATCATCAAATTGAAAGGCTGGGCCACCATAACCAGAATCGGTTGGATCTCCACATTGTAAGAGTGCAGCTGTCTGCGAGTTAATCATTCGATGACAAATTGATTGGTCATAAAACTTTGCACTAACTAAGCCGGTTAGCATTGAGATTGTTAACGGGGCTCTCTTAGCAAATGTTTCAATCACAATATCACCACAATTTGTGGTCAATGTAATTACCTTATTTTTATTAAATCTCTGTAATTTTGGGATCGCCATCTTTATTTCGCGATGTCCGACCGCCTTTGTTTGCTTGCACGTAACCTTAACCTCATTGTTGTTTGCTACTGACTTAGTAGAAGGCCTTGGAGCCGCGGTTGCAACATTGACCAATAAGGAGGAGGCGAGAAATACCACAACACTTACTGCGGTAATTTTTCGACTGGATTTCATGGATAAAGTTTAATTGAAAATTTTAGAGAAAATACCAATCTGCCCTGATAAAGGCAATTACAAGCAATACTTTAAGTTGGTTTTAAGGTTGAACAACAATCTCTACTCGTTGAAACTCCTTTAAATCTGAGTAGCCAGTTGTAGCCATTGAT
>WLHY01000032.1 GCA_009702465.1 Actinomycetota bacterium | reverse complement strand
GTAACTGTTGCACTTGAAGGACGGCGTGCATGACTTGCAGAGGTGCAATCACTTGTAAGCGCTGGCAACGCCGATGGTCGCGATTGGGGAAATGCCCGTCGTATAACCAGCGGTTTAGATAATGCCCGTACATCAATGACACTTGCAGTCCTCGAACTTCGCGCTGGCATCAAGATCTCAGGCCGAGATGTATATGTTGCAACTGTTGGCGGCATGAAAATTACTGAACCATCAGCGGATCTTGCAGTTGCCTTATCTGTGGCATCAGCTGCGAAAGGTTTGGCATTACCAGCAGACCTAGTTGCAATTGGTGAGGTTGGTTTAGCTGGTGAAATTCGTAAGGTAACTGGTGTTACGCAACGAGTTCAGGAGGCTGCTCGTCTTGGATTTAAGCGCGCAATTGTGCCGATGGGAAGTGATTTAAAGATTGCCGGGATGGAGATATTAGAAGCAGCTCGGTTAGAACAAGCGATTACTAAATTAAAGATTAACTAGCTTTTAATTTAAATCCCTTAGGACATTTTGGGTTAGTTCCTGTCACTTTTTTTGTAGCCTTACCCTTAACACATGAAATTGAGTACTTTTGATTTTTTGCTTGCGTTAGCTTTACTTTAATTAATGGTGATGAGTAAGTGAATCCATTTGCAGATAAATACAGCCATCCATTTTTCTCATTAATCACAGTTGTTGCTATCTTATTTTCACCATTTGCTCCAAAAATAGAGATAGAGGCTCTAATCGGTGCATTTGAGAATCCATAAATACATCTTGCGACCTCAGATTTCAATACTAAGTCATAACTGCCTATCGCCTCCGTCTCATCTGCATTTAGGTGAGGTGAGGTTAACTGGTAATCTAAAGTTTGGGTTTGCTGGTTATACGCAGGTGGGCCGGCACTATAAACAAGAGCATTTGTAGTTACTACCCCAGACAGCTGCGAGTTCTCTGCCGAACAGCTTTGAACATTGTTATTTATTTGAAAAAAATCTAAAGTTCTTACAGTCCAAACTGTTTGCGAGGTTGATGCGCGATCATTCAACAAAGGTATCCATAATCTCGCCTGATCAAATGCATCTTGACCGGAAGAGCCTGGCATTAGGTATCCGCCACCTTCAGAAAATTGTCGATCTTGCGACAAATAACTTCGCAAATCTTCACTAATCTGTGAGGTCGGAATGCTCTTCTCAATCGTTGGGACCTTCACAGGTTCTGCCTCAATATTTATGAGTTGACTGCCATTTTGATAATTAGTTAAGTTTATCTCTGGCTTATAAATTCTTCCATGAAACCAACCCTTTAATTTTGCTCCGAGAATAAGTGAAATTCCAAAGCGAGTCTCTGGTGGAAAACTCTGCGGCATTTGACATGTCCCGACTCCAAAAACTAAACATTTATCTCGGTCTGATGCTTGAGAGTTGGAGCCGGTACCAACCCCTCCGCTTGCACTTCCATCTCGCGCTGGATTTCTTGAATCTAATGCGTATCGTGGTGAGTATGCCCCAGATTGTTCGTTGACCGGGCCAATCAATGCTTGAAATCGGCCACTGTTAAATCTCTGGTTAGTAACTCGTTCGCCTGAATTTTTAAACAAATCAGATTGAATTAGAGTTGTGACATAGTAATTATCATTTCCGCCAGAGTGATTTACTCCCGCTATTTGCCAGATGCCACCTTGTCCCTTGCCTTGTGGCAAGTTGTTAACTTCTGAAGCTGCAAAATCTGTTAATCCCTGCTCTGGCACAAATTTTATGAACTTACCAAGGATCTTCTCGCCTAGGTTGTTCAAGGCATAAACAGCGGAAATACAATTGGATTTAATTAAATCATCACACGGTGGCAAGTGGGCAGCGGCTCGTATAAAAGCGCTCTTAGTACATGTTTCATCATAAATACTTGAACAGATTAATTGAACTGGATCATTCCCAGCGCTGCCGGTCATTAAAACTGGCACAGACATTCCAGAAACAGAGCTTTCACCTATTCGGATACCTTGGTTTGGAAGAGTGAGGTCCGCTCTAACCCCCGCACTACCAATCTCTGTGGATGAAAAAATTAAAGTTAGAATAATTGGGAATACAAAGAATTTTTTCATTTCTTCTTATACCCACTTGGACACTTAGGAGCTACGCCACTTACTTTCTTTGTTGTCTTACCTTTAATGCAACTAATTGTTGATTTCTTCTTTGCAGATGCTTTATCTTGAGTTAGCTTCACTCTTAATGTAGGACTGGAGAAGGTAAAGCCATAGGCGCCTAGTTTTAGCCAGCCATCCTTTTCGCTTACAACAGTTGTTGCAACAGAATTCTGTCCTTCAGAGTTTACAATTTGGATTGAAGCCCTAACGGGTGCTGATGAAAACCCGTACAAGCAGCGAGCAACTTCTGAAGCCATTATTAAGTCGTAAGTTCCCTTAAACACCTCACCCTTTGAATTCAAATGTGGTGAAGCAACCTTGTAATCCAAACTTTGGGTTTCGTTATTGAAGATTGGTGGTTCTCCGAGGTAAACCATTGAGTTAGTGCTTACAAAACCAATAAATTTTGAGTTACTACTAAAGCAGCGCGAAGCTGATCCAGAATTAGAAAGTGATCTAACTTTCCATAGAGTAGGTGATGCGCTTGCTTTATCTTTTATGAAATCACTCCAATTTTGCAAAGCTTCAAATGCATAAATTGAATCAGGTGATGGTACGGCTAATACATTTCTTCTACCGGTAGGTCCAGGCTCGCCCCAAGATGATCCACCGCCAGGTGAATGTGGGGTGCTGTAATAAGTTTTTAAATTTTCAGGAAGTGAACTATATGGAGCAGATACTCCAACTAGTGGTACCGATACCGGCTCAGCATCGATAGTAACCTTTGTGTAATCGCCAACTTCCTCTAATTTAATATTTGGCGACTTTACTCGGCCATGAAACCAGCCTGTTGGAGATTGAGTCAGGCGAACCACTAATTTAAATCTAGTGTCATTTGGAAAGGCTTGTTTAAGTGCACAAGAACCATCATCTACCGCGGCACAGGCCGAAAAATCGTCCATGCTATTAAACCTAACCGCAGTACCACAAGGTAAATTTAATTTAGCGCAGTCCACATTTGCATAATCTCTACTATCAGTCATGTATTTTCGACCAAATGAACCAGATTTTCTAGTGAATGGATTAATGCTTGCAACATAACTACCAAAAACAAATTTTTGTCCACCTTGGGATTCGCCTCGCAAATTGAATTTAACCAAGTACTCATCTGTTCCACCACCATGATTTAACCCTGGTAGTTTCCAAATACTTGGAGTTGATCCGTTAGGTAGATCTACTGAATCTACAGCTTCAAAATCATTTCGCCCTACGCTAGGGAAATTTCCTTGTGGAACTCCAACATAACTTTGCGGACTATTGTCGTAAATCCCATTTTCGGCCGAAAGGCTCTCAATACAATTCTTAGTTATTTTTTCTGAACATGGTGGAAGATCTGCTACTAAATTTATTGACAATGCTTTTGAGCAAAACTCATCCTGAAAACTCTTACATATTCTTAGTTTTTCTGGAGTACGTGCTTGATCCATTACAGCAGTCAAACTGCTTGGCATATTTGAAGATTCTAGGTCATCTTGAATCAACAACCCCTGAAGTTCTGCTCCAGATGCGGAGATCAAATTATTTGTTGAGTATTGCTCATCTGGAATGGAGTTTGCGGTAACAGTGCTAGGAGGGACTATTAATGAAAAAAGCAGTATCGCACTTAGTACTTTAACAAATTTGCTTTTACTCAATTGCATCCTCCATTCCAGTGAACTCTATGAAAAGCCTCGCCAGTTACAGCGAGGCTCTAGAAAAGAACATTCGTAATAAGACGAGTGAGCTCTTATCTCTTCCTTAAGTACCCTTTAGGGCAATTAGGCTTAACAGCAGTTATTTTCTTAGTTGTTTTGCCCAGTACGCAAGTAATTGTTGTTTTCTTGGCTGCTAGTGAAGGCTTGTAACCCTTCTTTAGCGCAATCGTCAATTTTTTGCGTGAGTAATCAAAATTAGAAACATCAATAATGATTTTTCCATTTCTGACTGCAATTACGCTGATGGCTGCGGTGCTTCCACCAGTTTCAGTTGTAACTGACACTCTAAGTGCAGTAGCTGCATCATTTGGGTTTGTCATTCCCCAAAGCAATTTGGCATCGTTTACAGGAATTACTGCTTTATAGAATCCCTTATTGACAGTTTTGCCATCTGCTGCAAAGTGTGGAGCTGCGGCAGTCCAAGTAAATTCCTTGGTTTGTTCATTCCAAACCGGAGTAGAACCTTCACAAACGCCATTTGTTCCAACATACATATCACCGGATGTTCCTTCAACACCAAATCCCGATGTGTCATTTTGAACAATTATCGTTGCTTGAAATTGGCGAACATTTGCCTTAGCTACGCTGTCTTCGGTGGTGCAATCCTTCACTGATTTGGCCAACGGAACAGTTACTGGACTGCCAGTTATTGTGATTGTTGAATATCCACCAAAGTATCTGGTGTCAGTTTCAACATCAATTGCACTTGCCATGATAACGCCGGTTCTAATATCTCCACTTCGTACAGTTACCGAAATAGTGATATCTGGATCTAAGTTAGCCGCATATCCTTTGCTGCCAATTTGTGATGCCAGACTTACTTTCTTATCTCCACCAGTTAATGTTGGAAGTCCGTCAACGAATAAGTGATTTACAAACTCATTAGCAGCTTTGGCTTCAACATAAAGTCCGTCATAACCCAGAGAATCAAGTCCAAACTTTGTCCAATCAGCTGTTGTCCATCTTCCAGGAAGGGCGCGGCCAGCCTCTACCTGTGCAGGTGTGGATGTTTGAGTATCGACAAGTGTAGGTGTAGCACCGAGTGCCTCACCGCTAGTTCCTGTCGATGCACTTAACACTGGGTCAGACCCTGGCAAGTTCCATCCATTTTTTAATGCAATCGCCTTGGCCCAAGATGGAATAACTAGAGTTTCTGTTTTTGAAAAAGTTTTAGTTGTTGAGTTGTATGTTGCACCCCTCGCTGGTTGTAATTTAGTTTTTGCCAATTCGGTGTACTCAACATAAGTGCTTGCTTTGATGTTTGATACTTCACGGGCTGCCCATGCAGCGTCTGGTCCACTCCACATCATCACAACTTTGTTTTCAATTAAACCTACAATTGATCCCTTTTGGCAATCTCTTCTAGGAGCATCAGTAATTGCGCCATTGATATAACATTTTTGGGTTTGGTCCCACGCCTCGGCTGGAACAGTAATATCAAAAGTATTTGTTAGTGGGTCTAAAAAAGCACCCCATTCTGGGTGATTGGTTGTTCCAACCAACGAAGAGACATCCATAGCTTTAAGATTTGGATTTACCCAAGTTTCAAGCTGATAACGATCCATCCACCAATCGTTTACTTCAACTACACCTGATCGAAGACGAGCAACAGGGTACAAATCATTCGCGGCTTCAGTGACTGCTGGAACATCTTGTCCAGATGCAACATAAGTAAGTTGGATCTTGCGACCATCAACATTTGTTATGGTTACAGATTCAATACAATACAAACTGGCATCTGCAACTTCAGAGCACGCCTTAAATGGAGCCTTAGGCACACGCAATGCAGCGTTTGCTGGCGTTAATCCGGTTACTACTAGGCCTGCAAGAAGTACAAGAGTTAAAAATCCTGAGGTAGCTTTTTTCGCTTTCACTTAAATTCCCCCTAAGAGGCTACTGATGATCCACACAGCGTGGGCCAATGAGTGTTACACCGCATTTCAGAGGCAAATTTATGCACTCAGAGGGGGTTATTTTCTATGGATTGGGGTTAGTTAGGAACCAATTCCACTGCCAAGAGGCGTTTTTTGGAACCGCTAGATCTTCGGTGAATTCAGGGAAGCTGAAGACCAAAAGCACTGTTTCACCTGGGATGACTGTGGTGGGACGGCTATTGCTTACTAAAGGATTGTTATTTGACAAAATCATCAAACTTGGCGCAATAGAAATTAAGTCCTGTGTTTTATTCTTCAAACTCAACATCCACATAGTTGGACATTGACCGCTACTGCATTGCTCCCATGAAACTTTCAAACCAATTGCAGTCAATCCACCTAAAGTGTCATTTAATCCAGCTGCTTTGCTGATTGCACCAACATCGCCAACTGATTGCTCCCAGGTAATCGGGTAGTCACTAATAACTCCAACAATCTCATTAGCGTCAATCGCATTTTCATCTGTAGAGCCAATTGCACCGCTACTGATTGATGATGACGATGAGGAGCGTTGGGAGATTGAATCGATTGCTAGGTAGGTTATAGATGCAACAAGAATTGAACTAATAACCATCGATGCAACGATTAAGATTCTCTTTCGTCTACGTTTTCTGACTCGTTCAATTACCAAAGTAGATAGGTCGCGATTTTCTAAAACGCCAAGTGCCATCCACTGAAGTTCGCGGCGAATTAATGGATCGATGTCACTCATTCATCCACCACCTCTCCAAATAAAATCTGCGGCCGATCTTTCGAACCAGAAATCTCATTTCTTATTGAACGCTCAAACTCAGGGATTAACTCTAGATGAGCAGCAACGGCAGCTTTGCCACGAGCAAGATGGGAGGCAACAGTTCCGATTGGTAGCTCTAGAATTGTTGCAATCTCCTTCAAAACTAATCCATACTCATAAACTAAAACTAAAACTGCACGTTGAATTCCAGTTAATGTCTTTAAAGCCGACTGAACCAATAATCTTTGTGCTACATCATCAGATTGATCTGAGATTGCTCTTATGTTTTCAGCTAGCTCCCATGAGGTCTCATTACTTTGCTGCTTACGTAGCCACTTTCTGCGCATATCTGCATGCTTAGAAACCATAACTCGCATTACATAAGCTTCAGGATTCTCATGCTCCTTTACCTTATTCCAGCGTTCATAAACATCGGCTAAAGCCTCTTGCAAAACATCTTCAGCATTTTGAGCATCAAAGCAGATAACTCTTGCTGCTCGTAGTAATGCAGTTTGGCGCTCTTTCAGCCACAATGTGAACTCAACATCAAGTTTGCGGTTACTCAAATTAGTTCACGTAATCCTCGCGACGAGTCCAGATCAACAAAATCCATAGTGAACAAACCAAAGTAATTAACAAGGCTGGAAAATAAATAATCTTGTCAATAAATATTCCAATTGGTGGTTTGCCTGGAAACAAATCTCTTAAAGAAATTAAAGAGAAGGTAAGGGCAGCGCTCCAAATTAGAGCGGATAAAGTTGGTGGTCTACGGCCTGCTGAGACCATAAAAGCCATCGTAGTGACTGATGCTAAAGCGGTCAGCATCAAAATCAAAATGATAAAGGTAAGAAGCTTGGTTGAGTCATTGCGTTGGACATTGAAAACAGATGAAGATATGCCTTGTTGAAACTCCTCTAACAGTTGCGCTACAGCTTGTTTATCGTCGACTGTAATAATTTTTTCAGAGTCGGTCCAAAGAACATGGTTCATTCTTACTTTAAAGGTGTCAATCTCTTTTGTATAATCCTGTGGAAAAATATTTAAATCTTTGACTTCATTATCCTCATTCAAATATGTTGCACTGATTGGAACTTCAAATTTGTACTTATCAAATGGATAACCACTTATATTTGAGGTTGAAGATCCTGGTGCTTGGTCTACCGCAACATCAAAGCCGCCTACCGGAATATCTCTTTCAAATTTATAGAGATTGTTATCTGTTGGGCTGCTACCTAATACTGAATCAACGTGGATCGAAATATCTTTTTGTGGCATCCAGCCGCTTCGATATCTGAATCCAAAGTACTCATCATTTGGCCATGGCAAGATGCGTGCGGTTGCTTCACCTTTAAGTGGATCAATCTCAGTTATTTGTACAAAGATGCCAACATGTCTTGGATCAACCTGTTTTGAGATTTCATCTGAAACTGCGTTGAAGTTTTTATCAGAATTAATTGAAATTCCAATAATTACAAATGAGTAGGTCAAAAT
Source organism: Actinomycetota bacterium (assembly GCA_009702465.1). GTDB lineage: Bacteria > Actinomycetota > Actinomycetes > Nanopelagicales > Nanopelagicaceae > Nanopelagicus. The sequence continues at coordinate 888 of WLHY01000032.1, read as the reverse complement.
AATGGCTAGAAAGGAGAGAGCAATTCGTTCCATTCCTTTAGGAATTTTTAACATTGCCCACACCCCTTTGTATTGGGGAAATATAGGGTAAAAATTAAGCTTTCAAAAAATTACTGCTTAATTTAGCCGTGTTGATCGAGAAGAAAGCGCAGTTTTACTTAGAGGCCTCTGCTAAATCACCAGGTGTATCAGGCAAGGCAGCTTTAACAGCACCCTTGAAGGTAAAGGTGGCATCAGCAGTGTCATCTGAGACATCTACCAAAACAATCTCGCCCGCCTTTAACTCACCAAATAACATCTTCTCAGATAGCGCATCCTCTAGCTCTCGTTGAATTGTTCGGCGAAGTGGACGTGCACCTAGAACTGGATCGTAACCACGCTTTGCAAGAAGAATCTTTGCAGCAGGAGTTAATTCGATTCCCATATCTTTAGCACGCAGACGCTCATCTAAGTTAGCAATCATCAGATCAACGATTTGAATAATCTCATTCTCAGTCAATTGATGGAAGACCACAATGTCATCAATACGGTTTAAGAACTCAGGGCGGAAGTGGGTCTTTAGCTCATCGCCAACCTTTGCCTTCATGCGCTCGTAATTACCCATTGCATCCTCGACATTGGCAAAGCCAAGTGAGAGTGATTTAGAGATATCGCGAGTACCAAGGTTGGTAGTCATGATGATGATGGTGTTTTTGAAATCTACAACGCGACCTTGTGAGTCGGTTAAGCGACCATCTTCTAGTACCTGTAATAGTGAGTTAAAGATATCTGGGTGCGCTTTTTCGATCTCATCGAAAAGTACGACTGAGAATGGGCGACGACGAACTTTTTCAGTTAGCTGGCCACCTTCGTCGTAACCAACATATCCGGGAGGTGCACCAAATAAGC
>WLHY01000031.1 GCA_009702465.1 Actinomycetota bacterium | reverse complement strand
TGGATGACATCGCAATAGATAACGAGAGCAGTAAGGCGCCAAGCATTGGTACATCCAAATATAGAAATACTGGTGTTCCAATCAGCATGCCAAGAGCAACTTGTGTCGGCACACCCCAAAATAGATAACGTTGTTCGCGACTAATTCTCCTTAAATCAATCTCAATTCCAACTTCAAACAAGAGCAGCACAACACCAATATCGGCGAGCAATGTGAGTTGATTTCCATCAGCAACAAAGCCTGGTGTAAATGGTGAAACTAAAAGACCGGTCAGTAAGTACCCAGCAACAGAAGGAAGACCCAAGCGTCGAGCACCATAACCAAGCGTTGCTGCAGCAAGCAAAACAACACCGACATCGAGGATTAATGGTGCTGTATCAACAACCAAGCTGGCCATTTATATCCCATCTTTTTCAAGCTATCTTTAAATGATGGTTTAAGTCTACTGGGCTAAGCGTTCAACCATTTTTTGCGTTCGCTCGCTGAGAACTTCTCGATTGCATAGCGCAGGGTTGTTCTGGGCATTTGTGCAACATTTACGCTTAAGTAATTTCTAAGCATTGGGCCATCCTTTTTTCCTACCTCGCGAAGTGCCCAACCAACCGCTTTATGAATGAGGTCATGATCATCATCTAGCAGTAAATCGGCGATCTCAAGAGTTGGATCCAACTCTCCTATCCGCTGGAATGCAAAGGTAAAAACTATTGAGATCCGTCTTTCCCAGAGATTTTTACTCTTGGCTAAGCGACGCAAGGTAGTTAGATAAGATTTCTCATCAAGCAAATACCGACCCATTCGAACAGCTGTCACATCAATTAAATCCCAATTATTTATGTAACCAGCCTTCAATTGTTGGATATAAAAATCAAATAATCTCTTTTGAGCAGCCCTAGTTTTGGCTTTCTCAAATTGAGCCACCAAGATAAGTAGGCCGCAAAAGCGAACCTCGTGGTAGATCGATTCAGTTAATCTATTTATTTCCGGTACGGATAAATCTTGGTATTTTTTGGCAATGACTCTGGTCTGCGGAACAACAATTCCTAAGAAAATGTCCCCTTCAGCGTAATCACCGGGGCCAGTTTTAAAGAAGCGTTGGAGATCTATTGCTTTGCGCGAATTAGCTATCTGCTTTAGATCAGATACAACATCTTTGGCGGCAAGCACCGTTGGATATTAGCAACTTTGAAAATTAAATTAGCAGGAACAGCGATCTTGCTCTGCTACTCCTGAAAGTGCTTCCTCAATATGTTCACCGCAACCATCCCATGTTGGTTTGCCACATTTAAAGCAGGTAACTTTTGAACACATTTACATAGCTCCTAATCCGTGTTGATTTGATAAATATCAGTATACCCCCTAGGGTATAGTCATTGTCAAGGGATTGGAGAACAAATGGCAACCAAGAAAATTACTCATGTGTTATCTGACCAGGACCAAACTGAAGCTATTGCAAATAGAGTCAAGCGAGCACATGGCCAACTCGGGGCAGTTGTCAGAATGCTAGAAGAAGGGCGCAACTGCGAGGAGATCGTCACCCAGATGTCTGCGGTATCAAAAGCGATTAACACCGCCGCCTTTACCTTAATCTCTGCAAGCTTGAAGGAGTGTTTAGTCGACAATAAATCCAACTCTGAAGCTGTAACAACACAGCTACAAAAATTATTTTTAACTCTGGCCTAAGGAGATTTTGTAATGAGAAAACTTGCTATTTTGATTGCACTTTCAGCGGTAGTACTGACAGGCTGTTCTAATGGAAATGAATCAACAATGAACCTAGATACTGCTGCCTTTGAAGCAAAGACGCAAGAGGCGGGTGTGGTTATTCTAGATGTTCGCACCAAGGCTGAGTTTGATGAAGGTCATATTGCTAATGCAATCAATATTAATGTTGAAAGTAATGAATTTCTAAGTGAAATTGCAAAGTTAGATAAATCCAAGAGCTATGCAGTTTATTGTCGCAGCGGTCGCAGATCTGCCGATGCACTTGCCAAGATGAGTAATGAACAATTTATTTCACTTTCAAACTTAAATGGTGGCATCATCGATTGGACAAATGCTGGCCTACCGTTGGTAAGACAATAGTACTTTCAAGCAACTAAGGGAGTTATGAAAAGTAAAAGAGTAGTAATTGTTGGTGGAGTAGCTGGTGGCATGTCGGCGGCTACGCGGCTTCGACGCCTTGATAATGAGATTGAAATAGTTGTCATTGAAAAAAGCGGACATGTTTCATATGCAAATTGTGGCTTGCCATACTATGTGGGTGGAGTAATCGAAGAAGAGAAATCACTACTTTTGCAAACACCAGAATCACTTCATGCCCGATTTAGATTAGATGTTCGCATTTCAAGTGAGGTTTTATCAATTAACGGAAAGCAAAAGTCGGTCACAATTAAGGAGTTAGCAACTGGTCGTGAGTATGTTTTAAATTATGACAAGTTAATTTTAAGTCCTGGTGCTTCACCAATCGTGCCACCGATTCCAGGGGTTGAGAGAGCATTAACTCTTCGTACAGTTGAAGATGTTGAAAGAATTGTTTCCCAGGTTAATCTCAAGCCAAAAAATGCTGTGGTCATTGGTGGCGGATTTATTGGGGTAGAGATAGCTGAAAATTTAATCCATCGTGGAATTGATACAAGTGTTGTAGAGGCGGCAATTCAGGTGTTAGCACCACTAGATCCGGAGATGGCCACTTTGGTTGCGAAAGAGATGCGATCACATGGAGTAAAGCTGCACCTAGGAACCAGTGCAAAGAGCATTACCGATAAATCTGTTGTTTTGGCAAATGGCGTTGAACTACCAGCAGATCTAATTATTTTGGCAATTGGTGTTCGCCCAGATGTCTCCTTGGCAAAGGTGGCGGGGTTGAAGATCGGTTCAAGAAATGGAATTGCCGTTGACCGCAACAATCTAACAAATGATAAAAACATCTATGCAATCGGAGATGTTGCAGAAAAAACCGACTCCTTAGATGGCTCTGCCACATTGGTGCCACTTGCAAATATTGCAAATCGACATGGACGAGTTGTCTCTGATCACATTGCCGGCCGAAAGGTTCGAGAGGTAAAGACAATCGGTACTGCAATAGTTAAAGTTTTTGATCTAATGATTGCAACCACTGGATGGAATGAGAAGCGGTTATCGCAAACAAAGCGCAAATATAAGGTTATCCATGCTCATCCAAACTCACATGCTGGTTACTACCCAGATTCAAAGCAGATGAGTTTAAAGTTAATCTTTGATGCAAAAAGTGGCGAGATACTTGGCGCTCAAGGAATTGGTATCGAGGGAGTAGATAAGCGAATTGATGTTATTGCAACCTCGATCCGCGGCGGAATTACCGCACCAGAGTTAGCAGATCTAGAGCTGGCGTATGCGCCACCATTTGGATCAGCAAAGGATCCAGTAAATATGCTCGGCTATATTGCTGAGAATATTCTCTCTGGCTTAACTAAAACTGCACAATGGAGTCAGATCGCTGAGTATCAAGAGATGGGTTACCAATTACTTGATGTCAGAGGAGCCAGCGAGGTAGCAAGAGGTGCGATTCCTGGCTTTGATAATTTGCCTGTTGATGAGATTCGAGAACGCAAAGCGGAGCTGACCAATAAAAATATTTTAGTTAGTTGTCAGGTAGGCGTACGCGGTCATACTGCAACGATGCTATTAAATGAGCTTGGTTTTAATGCAGTAAATCTAGATGGTGGTTACTTAACCTGGAGTAACTCACCAGCTGCCGAAAAAGTTTTAATAAATAATTAATTAAAAGGGAGATAAGTATGTGCAGTAGAACCACTTGCCGTAAGTGCGGTAAACCATCCTGGAGTGGCTGTGGCAGCCATATTGAAGAGGCGCTTCGTGGAGTACCAAAGAGCCAGCGCTGCCAAGGGCATGCCAATGATCCAAAGGAGCCCGGCTTTTTTAGTAGATTATTTGGAAAGAAGTAAAAAAATAATCATAAGATAGCCACATGTCTAAGAGAGATGTGGATGCGTATATTGCCGTCCAAGCAGAGCCACAACGCGGGCTGTTAAAGGAGATGCGCAAGATAATTCTTGAGATCGAACCAGGATTGAAGCAGGTTATCTCATATGGTATCCCAGCCTTTAAATTAGATAAAGAGGTAGTTTGTGGAATTGCCGCTCGAAAAAAAGGTTGCTCCTTTTATCCATTTAGTGGATCTGTGCTGGAAGCACTCCGCGCAGATTTGAAGGATTTCCCACAAACAAAAAGTGCACTTCACTTCGATAAGCCTTTGCCAAAAACTTTAGTGCGTAAATTAATGAATCAACGCCAAGTTCAGATAATGGTCAAGGCAAAACGAAAATAGAGCTTTATCATTGAGCCATGCCCAAAGCTCCTAAAGTTAAGGCGGCCAAAAAAGGTGCGCATCTACCTGCAATTGGCGAGGTTGATTTAGCTAAGTATGAAAAATTTGATCAAGAGTGGCGACAGATTGGTTTAGCTGGACCCGCTCGAAAAGCATTAGTTGATGCTAAGTTATACAAAATCTCAGATCTGCGAAAGATTTCTCTTCAAGATTTAGAGGATCTCCACGGAATGGGAAAAAGTGCGATTGCTCGGATCAAGGTGATCATGGATGCAAAGAAAATTAGATTTCAGCCATGAGAAAAAAAGTTGCAAAGCTATTTGATCCAATTACTCGGCGCAGAGCATGGATTAGAAGAGTATTAGTAGCCAGCGCAGCAGCAGCCACCTCCTGGATCGTTGGCGACCAATTAGTTCCAAATGGTGGTTTGGTTGCAGCGATTGTTTGTGCACTAAGTATTCGAATCTCAATCTATAAATCGGTTCGCGAAGGCTTTGGTCAATTAATTGGAACTGCAATTGGTGCAAGTATCGCTTTGCTCACCGTTCACCTTTTTAGCTTTGGCTTTATCGCAGTTGGTACAACTGTGCTGCTCTGTTCAGTGGTAGCAAGAGCGCTTAGATTGGGTGAGGTTGCCTCTGTAAATGTTCCAGTAACAGCATTAATTGTGCTTGGTCCAGGATTAAGTGAGAGCACCGCCGTGCATAGACTTTCATCAACCTTAATTGGCGCACTAATTGCTATTGCATTCTCATACTTCTCACATGCAAAAACACCAGCAGGAAGAACTATCGATCAGATTGCTCGAATTGGTAAAAAATCTGCCGATCTACTTATTGAAATGTCTGAAGGTTACGCCTCCTCATTTAATCAAAAACAGGCGGGTACTTGGTTGGTAAAGGCGAGATTATTGGTGGAGGAGATTCCAGATTTAAGATCTCAAGCAATCGAGGCTCGCGAGTACGCAAAATGGTCACCATTATCTGAGGAAGAGGTAGCCGACTCTTTATATATAAATGGGGTTGCTGTTGAACACATGGTGGTTCAGGTCCGAACAATTGCCAGACGAATCTTTGATGCCAGCCAAGATAAGCAACGGGTAACAACTGTAGATAGAGCGATTGCCCATGCTTTGTCGGCAACCAGCGTTGCAATCAGCGAAAAAATTGAATTAATTAAGCGACCAGATGATGATCATGAGGATGGTGCAATTGCTAAAGAGTTACAGGTAGTTGCTGATAACTTAACTGAAGAGTTAATTCTAAGAAACCAACAGATTCCACGCGATCAATTTGTTCGGTGTATGTCGCTAGTATCGGCAATTACCATTATCGCCGCCTCACTTGATGAGTCCTCACCGGCGCTTTTAAATGTTAAAACCCCAGAGGATCCAAGTTCACAACCGATCATGGGGTACGCGCCAATCACAAAAACTACAAAATTAAGTAGAAGAGTTTGGATTTCTGTGCGTAAATTTCTAAGGCGCTAAAGCAACGGTACCCTTCAGCCATGAGTATTGAAGAGATCGCAAAAGGGTATGAAGCCGCAACCCAAAAATTTCTTGATGCGGTTGCCGCCTTTCCAGTTGCCAAGCTAGATGAGCCAAAAAAAGATGGCTGGAATGCTCGACAAATAATTCACCACCTGGCCGATAGCGAATCTCAAAGTTATGCCAGATTGCGCAGGTTAATTGCAGAGCCAGGCAGTGTTATTCAAGGCTACGATGAGAATAAATGGGCAGCCTCTGAGGTATTGGGTTACAAAGATCTTCCGATTGAAAATTCGCTAGCATTATTTAAAGCTTCCAGAGAGGCATCCTTAACCATTATTAAGCGGCTTACTCCTGAGCTATTAAACAACTCTGGAATGCATAGCGAGTCAGGTGAGTACTCAATTAATAAATGGTTGACTGGTTATACCAATCACCCACAGGATCATGCAAAGCAATTACTAGCCGATTAATTCAGCGTTTCGATATTTGCGTTGTGGATGTTGACATGATGTTTTACTCATTTTTTCTGAGCAATTTACACAAAGCAAATTAATTGAGTTACAAGGAACATTTGGACAATCATAGTATCTATACGCAGCCGCATCGCACTCTTCACAATTAGCAATCTTTTTGAAATCTTTACTAAATTCAATAGAGATTCGATCATCAAAGGTGTAGAGCGAGCCCTCCCAATGGCTTTTGTCGGCAAATTTTTGACCATAAGTAAAGATACCGCCATCAATTTGATAAACCTCCTTGAAACCTCGGCTCTTCATTACTGCAGACAGTACTTCACACCGAATTCCGCCAGTACAGTAAGTGATCACTGGCTTCTCCTTTAAGTGATCGTACTTTCCACTTTCTATCTCTTTAACAAAATCGCGAGACGTTTCGACATTAGGTACCACGGCATTCTTAAACTTTCCAACCTTTGCTTCATAAGAATTTCGTCCATCAAAGAAAACCACATCTTCGCCACGTTCAGATACTAATTTATCTACTTCAAATGGTTTCAAATGCACTCCGCCATCTACTACGCCATTTTCATCAACCTTTATTTCATCGGGATACCCAAATGCAACTAATTCAGGGCGAACCTTCACGCTTAACTTTGGGAAATCTTGTCCTGTTCCATCAGACCATTTAAATTTAATCTTGTTAAAAGGCGTATAACTTTTACTCTCTTTTACATACCTCTTTAAATCACTCATATTTCCACCCAAAGTACCGTTTATGCCATGGGGTGAAACTATTATTCGGCCAGTTAAATTTAAAGATTTACAGAGATTTCGTTGCCAAACTTTGATAGCTTCAGGATCCTTCAGAGGCGTAAAGCGATAAAAAAGAATTACCTTCGCAAGATCCATACTGCAATTTTAGAGGCTTACTTTGAAGGGGTATTCCTACCTAATTCACGCTTGTTCCCCCGCAAATAGCCCATGGGATCACCCTAAAAAGGGTGAGTAAAGGTTGTCCAACCCCGCTTTTTGGATCACCCTTTACGCATGGCCAATGTGAAGAAGGGTGAAAAGGGTGAGGCTCCAACCGGAGTACGTGATGTCTCAGTTGATGCCTTAAACAACCTGGTTCAAGGTGGCGATTCACAATTAATCTTTGAATTGTTAATTGCAAATGCAAGACAGCTTGCCGCAACTGGCAAAGGTCAACAATTAATAAAAATGGCTCCATATATGGGAGATGAATCAGTTAGTGGATTGGCTATCCGGCGTGGATTTATCATGCTGGGACACATTGTTGATTTAGATTATAAAACTGCAGAGGCGCTAGCAAATGAGTTGTATTTAGAAGAGAGAAATAATCCAGTATTTGATTTTCTGGAAAAGATCACACATTATGTATTTGCAATCTGTCGTTTGGCCCGAGGCGATTTAACTGGCTCTTTGGATGCAATCAACATATCTCTAGAATCGCCATTGATCACATCAGATCTTGGTGATAGCGACAAAATTAATCTAATCAGAATTCGCTGTGCAGTATTTATGGCGCAATCAGCTGAATCTAAAATTGAAGCAGAGTATGAAAAAGCAAAGAAGATTGCAGATGGCAGCGCTGAAAATGCGTACGGAGTGCATCTAATGGCAATTAAATCTATGGTGCTCTCCGAACAGGGTGAATACATCAAGGCTTATGAAACTGCTAAATCTGCGCTCTATGCCTCAGAGGCAAATGGCTATACCGGAATTACCGGCGCCTTAGATGCAAAGTTTGTGATGGCTAGATCTTTATTGGCCTTTTCAAAATTAGATCAAGCTAATGAATTATTTGAAGAGATCAAGGTTGAGGCGTTAAAAATTGGATTGTTACCCTGGTATGTCTTGGCTGAAAGCTCAATTATTCGAAATTATGCATCGGCTGCAAAGATCCAAATTGCATTAGAGCGTTGCCAAGAGTTAGCCAAATTTACTAACCGCTTGGATACAAAATTTGATCTGGGTTGGATGGTGGATATGGCTGAAATGGATGTGCGCTTTAAGATGAAGGATCAAAATCGAGTAAATGAGATTGCTAAGCGAATTCCAGAAATGTTTTTTGTAAAGCAGGTAGTAGATGCGATGGTGTATACCGATGGCAAGCACCCTAGTATGGAAGCGGTGTTAAAACTTCCTGAAAAAACTGCAAGACAGCAGATCTACAAATATCTTTGCCTAAGTGAATACCCTGCCAGTCCAAGCAATAACCCAAAGAATCATCTGCGCCAAGCGCTTCAAATTGCTCAGGAAACTGGATATCGTGAAATATTTGTAAAACAGAGTGGATCGATTTTAAATCTATTGATTTCACTATCAAGTGAGGAGCCATCCCTATTTTTAGAGGAGTTAACCAGGGATTGTTTAAAGCGGGTTGAGTTAGAAAGTGCCGCCTTTGACTCTAAAAATGAATCTTTGACCTCACGTGAGCTTCAGGTTTTGAAGCAGTTATCTACTGGAAAAGCTATTGTGCAAATTGGTAAAGAGCTACACATATCGCAAAATACTATGAAAACCCACCTGAGAAATATCTATCGTAAATTACAGGTTGATGGTCGTAAATCTGCGGTTGAAAAAGCAAAAAGTA
>WLHY01000030.1 GCA_009702465.1 Actinomycetota bacterium | reverse complement strand
GTGCTTTCGCTCTGATTCTTAACAATCCAAGGAGATTGAGAGGCGTTGCCATGAAAAGAGTTTGCGCTGGCAGGGGCTGGCTGATTAGTTGTTGGTGCGCATAACTGCCACCCTCCGCGCCACTGTTTTACCCAGGCTATTTCATCAGCTGCTGCCTTGATTTTGCCAAAGGGTTGATTTGCCCATGGCGTACTGCACAAAAAGTTGTAATCATTAATTCGCAGCGCAGACATCGCGCCACCCTCAGATGGAATTACCACCGCACTCATCTTGTCGAGCGAAAGTTTAACTTCGAATTGAGAGAGAGTGCTCACGAGATCAAATTACTAGATCGGGCGATTTAAATACCTCTTTGCCATCGATCAATATTTCAACTTTTCGCAGATACGGTGTTAACCCAGCTAAATTAACCTCAATACCTAATCCAGGCGCATCTGGTGCAAGTATTTCACCTTGTGCATCGGGCTTCAGGTGATTGCTTGAAATATCAACAGCCAAACTCTTTGGCTCGGCTGGGTATTCACAGATCTTATGTTCTGCCAATCCAGCAAAGGCTTGCATCGATGCTGATAACGCAAGGTGAGAGGTAAATGTGTGATTTACATATGTCACACCTTTTTGTACTGCGTAATCTGCAACCTTCTTTGACGGTCCGATGCCACCAATCCGAGCAGCATCTATTTGGATAAACTTCACTTTGCCAAAATCAATTAAATTCATCGCCATCTTTTCAGTATGCGCAGCTTCACCACCCGCAATTGCCACAGTACTTGGGCGAGTTGCAAGGGAGGCATATGATTGAAAAGAGTCGGCAAAAAATGGTTCCTCTAACCAAGTTACTCGCGCACTTTGCAGGGCGGGAACTCTTAGCGCTGCTTGTTCAACATCATCCTCCCAAATCTGACCAGCATCAATTAGCAATGTTGCATCTGGACCAATTCCTTCACGAGCAGCCATTACATGTTCTGCATCAATTGCCGGATCTTTTTCACCGTATCCACCCCAACCAAACTTCACAGCTTTAAATCCATCCTTAACCGCTTTTGCTGCAAGTTGATATGTGCTTTGTGGATCTTCACCCATCAACATTGATGCATAAACAGTTTTCTTATAACTTTGAGAGTAACCAAGCAACCGCCAAACTGGCTGTTCTAATTTGCGTCCCAATAGATCCCATAAAGCCATCTCAATACCAGACCAGGTATGTGCTGCTTGAAGTAAATCCATACTGTTACGAGCGACAAGTGCACTTATTCGGTAAATATCTGCAGGAGTATTTACCTCTTCACCAATGCAGCTTGCTGAAACTGGTTGACACACACCATGAGATCTTGGTGTGACAAATGCTGAGATTGATGTCAGTGGCGATGCTTCACACTCGCCCCAACCGACACTTCCATCATCGCCAACTACTCGAACTAAAAGCGCATCCTGACTGCCATCGGCCTCGAGGGTTACCTCTGGCATTGCAGCGTAAAAAAGGTCAATTGAATCTATGCGCACAGGACCCCTTCAACAATCTTTAATCTTGGTCGAGCCAGACTGGCCCATTCTTCCAAACGCTACTCTGCCAGATCCGCTTCGGCAACGCTCCCAGTTAGGCAAAATAACAAAACAGTTATAGTAATTCATTTTTGGAGATGATCTACTTAACCCTGCGTTTATCGCAGAAGAGTAAAGTTTTTCAACAGTGGGGAAGTATCTCTTGCTTTCTTACAACTAATTAGAAGGAGCAAAAATGAAATTGAATAAATCAGCAATTGTTTATTCAGCGGTAATTGCTTTATTGCTAACCGCATGTTCTTCTTCAAGTGAAGATTCAGCATCTGATTCTTTTCCAACAGAGGACCTAACACTTAACATTTCATGGTGGGGTGAGCAAGAGGCTCCAGGCGCACAAAAGTGGCTTGAAGAGTCGATCGCTCTCTACCAAGAGAAGCACCCAAATGTAACAATTAACCACACGCTGCAAACTACTGATGGATTACTTCCAGCATTTGAAGCAGCAGCCGCTGCGCAAGCAGGACCAGATATTCAATACTTCTGGGGCGCTATCTACTCACAGCAACCAGGCTGGGATGGTCACATTGCTCCAATTTCAGATTACCTAAGCAAGGATGAGTTATCCAACTACATCAATGCTGAGGTTGAATCAGGATTCCAAGGCAAAATCTGGACAGCACCTTGGTATGTAAATCCATCATTCCCCTTACTAGTTCGTAAAGATATCTTGGCTGCAAACGGTCTTGCAGTTCCATCTACTTGGGATGATCTAATGAAGGTTTGTGATGTGCTCTCTGCAAAGAAGATCACAACTCTTGCTGGTGGCGTTAAGGATGGCTGGTTTGGTGGCTGGATCTATTCAGTCCTTGGCGGTCAATCACTTGATTCACAAGCAGATGTAATTGATGCCGTAGTTGGCAACAGCAAATTTACCGATCCAAAGCATGCTAAATGGTGGAGTAAGTTAGAAGAGTCCCGCGATCGCAAGTGCTGGAACAATGACATTAACTCTCTTGAGCTTTACCAAGCACAACAGAGATTTGTTGATGGAAAAGCAGCGATGACATTTACCGCCGGACCTGATGCGCCAAACTTTGTGAAAAAAGCTGGCGGAGATGAGAAGGTAACTATCATTGCAATGCCAGCATGGACCGATGGTCCGTTAGCTGGAAAGATGGGAACAACATCTCACACCTTTGGCATCACAAAATGGTCAAAGTATCCTCAGGTAGCAGCGGACTTTATTAAGTTCACTCACACAACAGAGCGTTTAAATGCTTGGTATGCCACAACTGGTTCAATGCCAGCAGACAGCCGCTTTGATGTATCTCAGGTAACTAGCGCATCAACAAAGGCGTTATTTGAATCTGCACTAGATGGTGCTCCATATATTGAGAGCTTCATTCCAGCGCAATTAGATGCAGATGCGATCTTTAAAAATGTGCAGTTACTGCTAGCCGGAAAGGTAAATGCCACCCAGGCTGCCGCTGATACACAGGCAATCATGGAGCGTTTGCGTATTTCCGATCGTAAACTAGTTGAGAACTTCACCGCCTGGTCTAAGTGACCTCACTGCTTCGCCCAAAGTTGTCCGGCGGTAATTCAAACCGCCGGTCAGCTTTACCATCAAGGGAAGCGCTTTACTGGATCGCACCAGCCTGTGCGGTAATTATCTTTATCTTTGGCTACTCAATTGTTAACTTAATAACCCAATCACTTCGATATGACGGTGATTGGGTTGGTTTTGAAAACTTCTCAATTGTTATCTCAGATCCGCTTTTTCTTGTGGCATTACGCCACAATCTATTTCTGCTCTCCGCTGTACCAATTTTGGTTTTAATCGCATTTATATTAGCTATCACTCTCTTTGAAACTCGGCGTGGAATGCGCTTTTATCGCTCTGCCGTATTCCTGCCTTACATCCTGCCAATTCCAGTTGTAGCCGTAATCTTTGGTCAGATCTACCAACTAAACGGTGTGCTTAACACCTTTCTCTCATCAATTGGCTTGGATTTTTTGATTCAAGATTGGTTGGGAGATCCAGATATTGCTCTAGGAACTATGGGCTCAGTAATTATCTGGAAGGAGGTTGGTTTTGGTGTTATTTTGATGTTAGCTCATCTGATTTCATTGCCAACTGAAACATATGAGGCGGCTAAATTAGATGGTGCTGGTTTTTGGCGAACACATTTTGTAATCACTCGCCCTGCTATAAAAACCACCTTAATCTTTTATGCGGTTATTGAGAGCATCACTATGGTCTCTTGGGTCTTTAATTATGTATATGTAATGTCAAATGGTTTAGGTGGCCCAGGTAATGCCACCATGGTTAGTGAGTTGTATATCTATCGAATGGCATTTCAAAACAACGCACCAGAGTTGGCTGCCGCCGCCTCGGTCTTCTTATTTGCAATTACTTTAATTCTTCTCGTTGCATTCTTTAAGATTCAGCGCCGCTCTATCTCAAAGACCTTTAGAAGCTAATGAAGAAAAATACTGCACGCAAATTGCCGATAGCGGCAACGCTCAGATACACCCTGCTCTCATTTATGGCCTTTATGGCGTTAGCGCCGGTCTATGTAATGGTCAGTGGTTCATTTAAAACCCAAAAGCAATTTCTTGATTCACCACTATCGCCACCATCTGGATTTAATCTTGGTGGCTATAAATCCGCCTGGTCTGATTCATTTCCGACCTGGCTCTTAAACTCCTTTTTAATTGTTACCTTCTCAGTAATTCTCACTCTGGCACTTGCATCACTTGCCGCCTGGGGCTTTGCTCGTTTCCCATTTAAAGGTAAAGAGTCACTGCTTGCAATCATTGTTTCACTAATGGTTGTGCCACCCGTTGTGCTTTTAATCCCACTATTTAAACTGGGAGTAACACTCTCACTTATCTCCACTCTACAAATTGTGGTCTTCATCTACATGGCTTTAATGCTGCCATTCTCGATTTACATGCTCACCAATTACTTTAAATCAATTCCGGAGTCAATAATTGAATCAGCCAGCATTGATGGTGCTTCAACCTTTCAAATCTTTCGCATAATTGTTCTGCCACTTTCAGGTGCACCAATTGCCACACTTGCTGTAGTTAACTTACTGTGGGCATGGAATGAGTTACTTCTAGCTTTAGTTTTCCTACAATCCAACGAGAAAAAAACTTTGATGGTAGGTCTTACCGGCTTTCAAAGTCGCTACAGCTTAGATATTCCAACTGTTATGGCAGGTATGTCACTTGCAACACTGCCACTTGTTGTCGCCTATCTATTTGGACAGCGCTACTTTATTTCTGGTTTAACCGCTGGTTCAACTAAGGGTGAGTAATCAAACTTAAATTTTCTCAATTATTTCTCAGCAATCAATAAAATGTGATTGATTCAATCCATTCATATTTCATCTAATCAATAAATCAACCCAACTTCATCCTCTAAACTTCACCTATTCAAAGGAGATGAAATGAAACCAGAGTCAACACTTGGGCTTAAGTTACAAAACCTCAATCGATGGGCAGGTGTTACTCACCTTATCCAGGGATTTGCACTCTTCTTTATTCTTAACACCGAGAGCACAATTCCAGTTATCACCCGCTTCTTTGATGAAACTGCAGATGGAATTCGCCCGGTAAGTGAGACCCTATTTGAATTTCCAATCGCTTTAATCGCACCAATCTTTCTTTGGTTATCCGCATTCGCCCACCTATTTATCTCCTCTCCTTACTATGTTCGCCGCTACGAACAAAATATCCAAAAGGGAATTAATCCAGCACGTTGGTGGGAGTATGCAGTTAGCTCCTCATTAATGCTGGTGGTTCTACTAATGCTTGGTGGCTTAATCGAACTCTCTAGCGTCATCTTTATCTTCACTCTTAACTTCATTATGAATCTAATGGGATTAGTAATGGAGAAGTACAACCAGCTAACAGATAAAACCAGTTGGCTGCCATTTAACATCGGAGTTTTAGCCGGTATCGTTCCTTGGATCTTAGGTGGCCTCTACTTCTGGGTCTCAACTAGCAACATCTCTGATGCAATTCCGGTTTATGCACGTCTTGGTTTTCTTCTAACCTTTATCTTCTTTAACAGCTTCGCTATCAATATGTGGTTGCAGTACAAGAAGATCGGTAAGTGGAAAGATTATGCATACGGGGAGAAGAGCTACATCGTCCTTAGCCTGGTATCTAAGTCAGCACTTGGCTGGGTAATTGTGCTTGGAACCTTACGTATTTAGTAACAAAATCAAGAACTGCCAACACCAATCGGCCGATCAATCAGTACCCCAAAGAACTAATCCTTTGTTCTTAAATTAAAAAAGCCCCCGTATTTCTACGGAGGCTTTAGCGGTATTTCGACTAAGTAGCAGAACTCTATCATCAACAGATTTAGACCGATTCATATTTAATCCACAGCCAATAAAAATTTTACTTTTCAATCATTTAAAAAACATATCTTTTCGCTGTGTGCCGCTGTAGCTCAGCGGATAGAGCGGTATTTTGACTAAATCACAGGTCGTGGGTTCGAATCCCACCAGTGGCACACCAAACCTAATAACCCCAAGCTAGTCACTTGGGGTTATTTTGTCTCCGCTCATAACCCGTCACTGTCAGTAACCAGGACTATCTTCTAGACATGGGGATTGATTTTCAAAGCTCGCGTAAAAGTATTGAAGAAGCAAAAGCGCTAGCCACCGATCTGGGATTACTGTTGCAAGCAGAGTCCAAATTAGTTGGCACTACTAAAAAAGCAGCATCCCAGGCTAAGGCCTCACAAGTTCTCCTTGAATTAGCAAAGCTGCCGGTTGATAAATTAAAAGATGCCACTGATGAAACTGTTCGCGTTGAAACTCTGCGTAAGTATGGTTTCACAAATGTCGCAGCAATCTACAACTCCTCAGCCACCTCTCTAGCGAAGATCCCCGGCATCTCTGAATCATCAGCGATCACATTGAAATTACTGGCTGAGCAAATGTATGAAGCAATTGCCCAATCAATCGCCTATGGAATCAATATTGATGAGTTAACCAGCACTGACACCGAACTGCTGACATCTTTGCAGGGGTTAGATCAAATTAGATCTGCAACTAGAAACTCAATCACCAAAATGGCACCGGTTGTTGAGAAGATTAAGGGTTCACTTACTCAAACCAAACCACTGAAATCAAGATTGCGCTGGATCTTTACAAGTTCAGAGAAGAAAGAGAACGCACTGGACGCTCTTGAAAACATCACCTTCCTCATCGGTGAGCCCACCACAATTATGTTGGTGCAAGCCGCTCGCACCGGTCTTGATGCGATAAATCGAAATGCACCAGATCCCGCCACCGATTTTAAATCTCGCTCAAGTGATTACTACGCGATTTTGGAGCAGGTAACAAATGTTCGCCCCAATACCGATGCTAATCGCCACTTTAATCAAGAGCTACTAGATCGGATCGATGCCCAAGAGTTAGATACTTCATCTATTAAAGCAACCCTTCGCCAATACCAATCCTTTGGTGGCAAGTTCGCTTTAACCCAAGGCCGAGTAATCATTGGCGATGAGATGGGACTTGGTAAAACTCTGCAAGCAATCGCCGCTATCTCACACAGGCAATTAAATGGCGCCACCCGTTTCCTAGTTGTCTGCCCAGCAAGTGTGCTAACAAATTGGGTTCGAGAGGTTACCTCTCGTAGTGATCTACCAATTATTAAAATCCATGGTGATGAACAAAAGAGCGCACTTGCGCAATGGCAACAACATGGCGGAATCGGTATCACCACCTTTGATACCTTAAAAGGCTTTTTACTTACCGAAGAGGAGATCAAATCTCTCGCTGTCGACACCATAATTGTGGATGAGGCGCACTACATAAAAAATGTCGGAACCGCTCGCTCTCGCGTGATCGCCAAATGGTTAGCGCACAGCCCAAATGTCATCTTTCTAACCGGCACACCACTTGAAAACCGAGTAGAGGAGTTCATCACCCTAGCCACATTGCTAGATAAAAATCTAGGCAGCAATTTAAATCGTGCCGCCTTAGCTGCAGGTGTTGAACCATTTAGAAAAGCTGTCGCACCTATTTATCTGCGCCGCAATACCGAGGAGGTATTAAAGGAGTTGCCAGAGTTAATTGAGGTCACCGAGTACTGCACCTGGGAGGGTGTTAACAAGCAGGCCTACATCGATGCAGTTGCAGCCGGAAACTTTATGGCGATGCGCAGAGCCGCCTTTTCGCCGATGGAAAATCAAATCCCCAGCAAATTAGAGCGATTACTTGAGTTAGTGGAGGAATCATTTGAAAGCGGACAGAAAGTAATTATCTTCTCCTACTTCAGATCGGTAATTGATCAAGTACTGCAAGCACTTGGCGATAAAGCAATCGGCCCAATCACCGGCGCTGTCTCCTCCACTCAGCGACAAAATATTGTTGACGAGTTTCAAGCATCCACAACACCACGTGCCCTAGTTGGTCAGATCCAAGCAGCTGGAACTGGTTTAAATATTCAAGCAGCATCCGTTGTAATTATCTGCGAACCACAAATAAAGCCATCCCTTGAAGTACAAGCCATCGCCCGTGCCCATCGAATGGGACAGGTACGCAAGGTGCAGGTACACCGTCTAATACTTCCTGAAAGTGTTGATGAAAATATGTTGCTGATGCTGGCCCGAAAGCAAGAAGCATTTGAAAATTACGCCCGCGAAAGCGCATTAGCCAACAGCGCATCTGGCGCTAAAGATGCAACCGAGGAATCAATCGCGAAGGTAATTCTTCTAGATGAGCGAAAGCGACTTGGTATTGAAGGTAAATCTAAAGAGGTAATTCTCGAGATCGAGGAGTAGCTTTACTAAACCCTTCTTCACAATCCACACACCAATGGGTCGGCCCCTCATCCATCCCAGTGCACCCACCAACCTGATACTTATCAAAATCAAAGTTTTCAAAATCAGGCATGCCATAAACAATCTCTTTCACATTGGGTCCAAGGCATTTGGGGCATCTCATACCGAAAATATACGACCAGCCACTGACAGAGCTGATATTCGGCCCATGACTGATAATTTGAAAAGCCCCCGTATTTCCACGGAGGCTTTCTAGTAGCTCTTTAAAGCTCCTCTTTGACTGAGTAAGGAAAATATACCATCAATAGATTTACATAAACTTAGATTTTATCCACAGTAAATATTTTTTTTCATATAGAAATATCTAAAAAATGTATTTTTCCACTGTGTGCCGCTGTAGCTCAGCGGATAGAGCCCCACTTTGACTGAGAGGATGGTCGTGGGTTCGAATCCCACCAGTGGCACACCAAACCTAATAACCCCAAGCCAGTCACTTGGGGTTATTTTGTTTTCCGCACAAATAAAACTGTCATTCACCCTCGGTATCTTTCTACCTACCAATTGATTAGAAAATCCAATAAAAAGGGGATAATCACGCCATGGGATTCTGGGCAGATCTAAAGGCAAAGCGCGCCGCCAAGCAGGCACAAGCACTCTTTGATTCCCAATTAAATGATTGGAACCAAGAGCATCAAGTACTTACCCACGCCCTAGATATCTTCACAGGTGC
>WLHY01000003.1 GCA_009702465.1 Actinomycetota bacterium | reverse complement strand
GCTATTTCTAAAATTTTAATTGATGAGATCGGCAGAAATAGATTACGAATAATCTGCCTGGGCGATGGTGGATGGTTTTTAACCTTACAACCTGTTGCCGAGATTTCAGAAAGTGCCACACTGACCAAGTTTCCGTATATCAAGAACAGTGATTCGCTAATTGCTGGAATTAAATCTCTCTCATACATTGATTCAATTACGGCCCTTAGATACGCAGAGAGCTTTGGCTTTGATGATGCCATCTTCATTAACCAGCGAGATGAGGTTGTTGAAACCGGCTTAGCAAATCTTCTTCTTCTAACTGACAAGGGGTGGGTGACGCCACCTCTTTCAACTGGTTGTTTACCTGGCATAACGCGCGAGCTGTTGATTACCTGGTTTGGTGTAAAAGAAATGAGATTTTCCTACAACGAGCTACTTCAGGCAAAAGCAGTTTACCTAAGTTCATCAATTAGATTGCTGCAGCGTGTAAGTAAAATTGATCAGAAATTGATTCCTGCCCATGAGGATGGTTCCGCATTGATAGAAGCCTTCGAAACAAAATTATTGGCTAATATAAACCCATGAAAACCATCCTAAAGCGAGTAGCTGTAGGTGCATTGGGTGGAGTAGTCACCGTAATCGGCGTAATTTTTTTGATTACCCCAGGGCCTGGTTGGTTAATAATCTTTGCAGGTCTGGGAATTTTAGCGACTGAGTTTGCTTGGGCAGCGATGGTGCTAGAACGCGCGAAGAAGAGTGCAACAAACGCGGCTCAAAAGGCGAGATCTAGTGGCAAGCGCAGTTACATTTATTTAGCTATTTTCTTTGCGGCAATTTTAGTAATTCTGCTTATTTGGCACGCATACTTCCAGTAAAGCGAGCAAATCACCGCTGCGGCTGGTTGATTTTGATAACCTAGTCCAATGTCTGCGCCAATCAAAGTAAGCATTAATGGCAAAGCACAATCAATTGAGAGTGATCAAAGACCAAGTAATTTATTCGCCTCCGATACCGATGTTGTTGTTTGTCGAATCAATGGCGAACTGCGGGATTTGTGGAGTGATTTAAATGAAGGTGATGTAGTTGAATCGGTAAGTATTAACTCGCCAGATGGCTTAAATGTCCTGCGTCATTCAACCGCACATGTTTTGGCACAGGCGGTACAAGAGGTATTTCCTGAAACTAAATTAGGAATTGGCCCCCCAATTCGAGATGGTTTTTACTACGACTTTGATCCAGCCGCACCCTTTACGCCATCTGATCTAGAAAAACTTGAAACGGCAATGCGGAAAATCATTAAAGCTGGCCAGAGGTTCAAGCGCCGAGTAGTAACTGAGGAAGAGGCGCTGATCGAATTAAAAAATGAACCTTATAAGTGTGAATTAATTGGTTTGAAATCAGCGGAGCTCGAGGATGAATCTGCAGTAGAAGTTGGCAAAGGCGAGTTGAGTATTTACGACAATTTGGGACGGGATGGCAATCCAGTTTGGAGTGATCTGTGCCGTGGTCCTCATCTTCCTTCTACAAAACATATTCCTTCATTTAAGTTAATGCGAGCAGCTGGTGCCTATTGGCGAGGATCAGAAAAAAATCCGATGTTGCAAAGAGTTTATGGAACCGCCTGGCCAACATCAAAAGAGTTAGATGATTACCTATTTTTGCTTGCTGAAGCCGAAAAGCGAGATCACCGAAAATTAGGAGCAGAGTTAGATCTCTTCTCATTTCCAGAGGAGATTGGTTCTGGTCTAGCAGTTTTTCATCCTAAGGGCGGCATTATTAGAAGAGCGATGGAGGATTATTCAAGACAGCGCCATGAAGAAGAGGATTACCAATTTGTTTACTCACCACATTTAACTAAAGCGGCACTCTTTGAAACCTCAGGACATTTGCAGTGGTATGCCGATGGCATGTATCCACCAATGGTGATGGATGAAGAGTTTCATGCAGATGGAACCATCAAAAAGGCTGGCCAAAAATATTATATGAAGCCGATGAACTGCCCATTCCATAATTTAATTTACAAATCATCGGCAAAATCTTATCGAGATCTGCCACTTAGATTATTTGAGTTTGGCACTGTTTATCGTTATGAAAAATCTGGAGTTGTTCACGGCATAACTAGAGCCCGTGGCTTTACCCAAGATGATGCGCATATTTACTGCACTAAAGAACAGATGGCGACTGAATTGGATTCACTCCTTACCTTTGTACTAAACCTGCTTCGTGATTATGGGTTGGTTGATTTCTATCTCGAACTTTCAACACGAAACCCGGAGAAATCAGTAGGCGATGAAGCAGATTGGCAGGCGGCAACAGAGGCGTTGCGACAAGCTGCAATTAAGCAAAACCTTGAGTTAATTCTCGATCCAGGTGGAGCTGCGTTCTACGGTCCTAAAATCTCGGTTCAAGCACGAGATGCAATTGGTCGCACATGGCAGATGTCAACGATTCAAGTGGATTTTCAACTGCCACAAAGATTTGATTTGGAGTATGCGGCAGCAGATGGCACAAAACAGCAACCGGTAATGATTCATCGTGCATTATTTGGATCAATCGAAAGATTTTTTGGAGTATTGACAGAGCATTATGCCGGTGCATTCCCAGCATGGTTGGCGCCAGTTCAAGTAAGGGGCATCCCAGTTGCTGAGGCATTTGAACCTTATCTAGCAGAGATAATTAAACGGTTCAGATCTGCTGGAATCCGTGCAGAAATAGATTCATCCGCTGATCGTATGCAAAAGAAGATTAGAAATGCGCAATTAGAGAAGATTCCATACATGATGATCATTGGAGAAGAGGATCAGAACAATGGAACCGTTTCCTTTAGATATCGAAATGGGGATCAGAAAAATGGAATTGATATTGAATCTGCTATCACTGAAGTGCTGAATAATATAAAGAGCAAAACGCAAATTTAAATGAGTGAGATACCTATGCAAGGCGGAGCTGGAATGCCCGATGCTTGGCAGAGATTATGGGCGCCACATCGCATGAGTTATCTCGACGGCGAGAACCGGCCATTACCTGGCAATGATGTGCCATGTCCGTTTTGCAAAATAATTGAACTCAGTGACGAAGAGGCACTAATTGTTTTCAGGGGAGTAAAGGCGTACGTGGTTATGAACCTATATCCGTACAACGCAGGGCATTTGTTGATCTGTACAAATCGCCATGTTGCTGATTTAACAGAGTTAGATGAGGCCGAACGTAATGAGATCACGGCGCTAACTGCTCATGCAATGCTAGTAGTTCGAAAGGTTTCAAATGCACTTGGGTTTAACATTGGAATAAATCAAGGAGCGGTGTCCGGAGCCGGTATTGCTGGACACATACATCAACATCTAGTTCCTAGATGGGCTGGAGATGCAAACTTTATGCCGATAATTGGAAAGACAAAGGTTATTCCACAATTATTGAGCGAATCCAGAGCGCAATTAGCTGCTGCTTGGAATCAAGTCTAAGAATTTTTTAGCCTCCATCAAGCCTAATTTATTACTAAACATAAAAGGTATAGCTGGAACTATTAATCCTTGAACAAACTGTTCCCACCCTCCTTCTTGCAGAGATTGATTCAACTCAACAACAAACTCCTTGACCAGGTCATGGTGTTCTGGATCGCTATCTTGCTCAACTACTTTTTTATCTGAGTAATTAATAACTTTGAGATTTTCTAAGTTGATAAGAGCGGTTGGATCACCATTCTCGGCGTGCAAAACTAAAAAGGGTGCGACAACTGGTTCTAACATTTTTCCTACAATGGCGCACATATCCTCAAAATCAACCTCGCCACTTTCAAAATCTAAAATAAGGACCAGCGTAGGAATGTATTTCTCTCGAAATTGCGGCCATTCATCAACCAAAGTGGAAGGAATTCCATCTTTAGCGCTAGCAATTAACACCAGCAATTGCGCCTGTGCATCTGGATAGGTATCTGATGGCACCAACGCCAATAGCTCAGCGATCTCTGCCTTCAAGGGGTGTTCACCTAACAGGTAGCGTGCGTTGATTAGGCTTGTCATCACCCCTAAGCCTACGATGGTATTTATGTTACAAAGCAGTTTTCGTGATCCAGTCGTGAAAATTATTGAACCATTTGCAAAGTTTTTAATAAAAATCGGAGTCACCGCCAATCTGCTTTCCACAATCGGTGGAGTCGGAGCCTCAATCTCAGCCTTGTACTTCTTTGGAAATGGTCAGTTTCTCGCCGGCGTTTTTGTTGTTGCCGGATTTGTTCTATTTGATCTCTTTGATGGAACAGTTGCTCGGCTTTCAAAAAGAGGCGTGAGTAAATGGGGAGCACTCTTAGATTCAACTCTAGATCGGATTAGCGATAGTGCAATTTTGTTGGGCGGATTAATTTACATCGCTGCCAAAGAGGAGAATTTACGCTTTGTTTTCATTACCGCAATCGTTTCAAGTTTTCTAGTTTCATATATCAAGGCAAGGGCTGAGGCTTTACAAATTCCGTGCGAGGGCGGTTTAGCAGAACGGGCAGAGCGCACCATACTTATTCTCACCGCTTACGGTTTATATGGTTTAGGTGTAACTTCAGCCATCTCAATCGGTATCTACCTCTTTACACTGATATCTATCATCACAGTTCTTCAAAGATTATGGATTGTGTATCAGGGGAGTAAGTAATTTATGTATATCGCTTACCTTTTAGCCTGGCGCTTAATTGGTGTTATGCCAGAAAAGTTAGCTTATCTGTTAGCAAATAAAATTTCAGATTACCTTTATAAAAAAAATGGTAAAGGGGTAAAGAGGTTACGATCCAATTACGCTCGAGTCCAACCCTCAATTAGTGAGATAGAGCTAGATGATTTAACAAAGGCGGGAATGCGCTCATATCTTCGCTATTGGATAGATACATTTAGATTGAATAAATGGAGCAAAGAGCGAATTATTTCAACCACAACAGTCATTAATGAGCAGTTGTTGCGAGATCCGATTGCTAGCAAACAAGGATGTTTAGTGGTTTTGCCACATGCAGGTAATTGGGACCATGCTGCCGCTTACTTTTGTTCAACTGGTATAAATCTTACGACTGTGGCTGAAAAGTTAAAGCCAGAACAGATCTTCTTAAAGTTTTTAGATTATCGCCAATCAATCGGAATTGAAGTTTTACATACAGAAGAGAAGGTAATGCCTATATTGCTAGATCGTTTGCGATCTGGAAAATTAGTGGCTTTAGTCGCCGATCGTGACCTATCAAAAAATGGTCTTTCAGTTGATTTCTTTGGTGGTGTTGCAAAAATGCCATCTGGGCCAGCTAGATTAATTCTCGATTCTAATTCCGCTTTTATATCCGCATTTATAACCTACTCTGAATTTGGAATAAATATAGAGTTTAAAAGTATTGGACCAGTACCTACCGAAGGAACAGTGGAGGAGCGGGTTGAGAAATTAACTCAACTCATGGCAGATAATTTTGCCGCTGGAATAAAATCCTCACCAGTTGATTGGCACATGTTGCAACGGATATGGACTGATGAAAAAATTTAAAATTGGAATGGTATGTCCTTATGGTTGGGATTCTCCGGGTGGCGTACAAACTCATATCCGTGAACTTACAAAACATTTACTGGATGAGGGACACCAGGTTTCAGTTTTTGCTCCGGTCTCAGATGAAGATCGGGTGAATGAGAATTGGTTGGTTAATGCTGGCAAGCCAATATCAATTCCCGTCAATGGCTCAGTTGCTCGCGTTTTATTTGGTCCGATCGCTAGTTCGCGGGTTAAACAGTGGATTACTCAAGGAGATTTTGATCTGCTCCATCTTCATGAACCAGCTATTCCTTCACTCTCACTCTTGGCTTGTTCAGCGGCTACTGGTCCGATGGTCGGAACTTTTCATGTCTCATCACCAAAGCAGAAGGCAATATATGCAATTGGACCGATTCTTGAACCGATTGTTGAGAAGTTAACCGCAAGAATTGCAGTCAGTGAAAGTGCACGACAAACATTAAAGGATCACTTTGATACTGATGCGGTTGTAATCCCTAACGGTATTGAAAGCTCGCAGTACTCATTGGCGCAACCAACTATTCATTGGCGAAAACCACATACTTTAGGATTTATTGGAAGATTTGAGGAGCCAAGAAAGGGTTTACAAGTTCTACTAGATGCGCTGCCAATTATTGCCAGATTTGTTCCTGATGTCAGATTGCTAGTTGCCGGACCTGGCGATGGCGATGAGTTAATCAAAAAGTTAGATGTCGGCTTACGAAATCGAATTGTCTTTCTAGGATTTCTTTCAGAGAAAGAGAAGGCCTCATTTTTGAAATCAATCAATATCTACGTAGCGCCAAACACTGGTGGAGAATCATTTGGAATTATTCTTACTGAAGCCTTATCTGCTGGTACACCAGTTGTGGGTAGCGATATTCCCGCCTTTAAGGCGGTTCTAGAGAATGGTGAAGCTGGCTTACTCTTCAAAAATGGAGATAGTGCCGATCTTGCTAAGGTGCTAATTGGTTTGCTGCGTAATTATGAGCTTCAACAAAGTTTAAGCAGTAAAGGAAAGCTAAGCTCCCAGAAATATGATTGGCAGGTTGTTGCTGATCAAATCCTCTCAGTTTACGAGATGGCGATGGCAGGAAATAATAAAGTGGGGCTAACTTCAGATAGCCGATTCTGGAATAGGAGATAGATTCATGAATCTAACTCAAGTGTTAATTGTTTTGTTGATCTTATTTGTTGGCTGGTACTTAACCTTCTCCGCTAGTCGATTAGATCGCCTTCATCATCGAGTTGAAACATCTTGGGCAACCTTGGATTCACTTTTGCAAAAACGGGCCGCTATTGCAATGGAGATCGTGCATGAATCAAATCTAGATCCAGCTACATCATTTTTGATTTCAACATCAGCTCATGCAGCTCGTGAGGCGTTGATCTCAGATAGATCAGAGGCAGAAAGCGTGCTCTCGGAATCACTTAAATTGGTAAAAGAGATTGCTTATGATGAAAGTTTAGAGTTGCCATCTGAGTTATTAATTGAGTTGTCAGATATTACAAACAAAATTAAATTAGCTATCAACCTTCATTTAGAGGCGGTTAATGCTGCTCGAAATGTTCGCCGCAAGATCATAATCAGAACTTTCAGATTAGCTGGAAAAGCACCGTTACCAATCAGATACGCTTTTGAGGATGATGTGCTTTGAAAAGGTTTTTTCAATCCACCGCCTTAATTGTTTCACTCAGCGTTATTGCAGCTGTTGCAGTTCAACTTATTTGGCCAAAGATAGAGATTGAGTTACTAGATCAAACTCCAAAAGAGATTAATTATCTAACAGGGCAAGAGGGAACAAATAAACTTCTATTGGCGGTGAAAATCGATGACACTAAAGAGGCTCATCCGCAAATAGGATTAAAGCAGGCAGATTTGGTTTATGTAGAACAGGTAGAGGCTGGATTAACTCGATTGCTTGCGATCTACTCTTCATCCTTACCTGATGTTATTGGCCCAATAAGATCAGCAAGAATTTCAGATATCGACATATTGGCACCCTTTGGCAGGATCGCCTTTGCATACAGTGGATCCCAAACAAAGATGCGACCGGTTTTATCGGCAGCAAATTTAAATCTTTTGTCAGCGGAGCGAAATCCTCCATCAATCTTTGATCGAGATAAGCAACGAAACTCACCAGTCAACATGATTTTATATCCATCTTTACTTCTAAAGCAGGCACAGGAGCGGTATAAAATGGAGCTAATAACTTTGACCACTTCACCATGGAGATTTGGTGATTTATCAAAGAGCGCACAAGATTTAGATTGGGCAAAGATCAGCTGGCCTAATGCAACCTATGAGGTTAGATGGAATAGGGATGTAAAGAAGTGGGGAATTTACTTTGATAATGAAGTAAATCTCGACTCAACAAATCAACAGCTAATGATTGATAATGCGATTATTCAAAATGTAAAGATAGAGCCATCGATCTACGGAGATAAATTTGGTGGCATTACACCCTTATCTGTCACTACCGGAAGCGGGTCTGGCTATCTCCTTAGAGATGGCAAGGTAGTTGCAATTAATTGGCAACGAGAGGCGGAAGATACTTTTACTCGCTGGTTTGATGCGAACGGGGATGATATGAATCTCACGCCTGGTAAAACATGGGTCTTCTTGAGTGGTTCCCCCGTTGAATTGGGTTACCCCGCTAAATAATTGGAATTTAGGAAATCAGCAGCCCCCTTTTTCTTAGTAGACTAAGGGCTCAACATTAAAGATCCGCTTGGGAGAACAATGGCTTCAGAAACTGGTACTGCGCGAGTTAAGCGTGGCATGGCAGAAATGCTTAAAGGCGGCGTCATCATGGATGTTGTTGATGTAACGCAAGCAAAGATTGCTGAAGATGCCGGAGCTGTTGCGGTAATGGCGCTTGAACGCGTGCCGGCAGATATTAGAGCCCAAGGTGGCGTAGCAAGAATGTCTGATCCAGACATGATTGAAAAAATTCAAGCAGCGGTTTCGATTCCAGTTATGGCAAAGGCACGAATTGGCCATTTTGTCGAAGCACAAATTTTGCAAAGTTTAGGTGTTGATTACATCGATGAGTCTGAGGTTTTAACTCCAGCAGATTACGCCCACCATATTGATAAGTGGAACTTCACGATTCCCTTTGTTTGCGGTGCAACAAATCTTGGTGAAGCATTACGTCGAATCAACGAAGGTGCCGCAATGATCCGTTCAAAGGGTGAGGCTGGTACTGGTGATGTTTCAAACGCAACAACTCATATGC
Organism: Actinomycetota bacterium; assembly: GCA_009702465.1. Taxonomy (GTDB): domain Bacteria; phylum Actinomycetota; class Actinomycetes; order Nanopelagicales; family Nanopelagicaceae; genus Nanopelagicus. The sequence continues at coordinate 20,663 of WLHY01000003.1, read as the reverse complement.
GAACAATCGCTGGTGAGATCCGCAGACTCTCCTCACTACGCGAGGAGGAGTTGTATGTTGCGGCTAAGGATTTGCAAGCTCCATATGATTTAGTAAAAGAGGTAGCAACAACTGGAAAATTACCGGTTGTTTTATTCACTGCTGGCGGTATTGCAACACCTGCTGACGCCGCGATGATGATGCAATTGGGCGCAGATGGAGTTTTCGTAGGCTCTGGCATATTTAAATCTGGTGATCCAGCTAAACGTGCTGCTGCTTGCGTAAAGGCGGTTACTTACTACACAGATGCCAAGGTTGTTGCAGATGTTTCCCGTGGATTAGGTGAAGCGATGGTTGGAATCAATGTGGCGGATATTCCGGCTCCTCATAGATTAGCGGAGCGAGGCTGGTAGTAAATGAATATTGGAGTACTTGCTCTCCAAGGTGATGTACAAGAACATATTCAATCGTTAAGCGATTGTGGTGTCATAGCTGTAACTGTTAAGACCGCCGAGGAGCTTCAATCTATTGATGCCCTTGTTATTCCAGGTGGGGAATCCACGACAATTGCAAAGTTAGCCCGAAGTTTTGGTTTGATGGATTTGATCAAAGATCGCATAAAGGCGGGAATGCCTACTTATGGATCATGCGCTGGAATGATTCTGGTTGCAAATAAGTTAGAGGATGCAGCGATTGGTCAAGAAACCTTTGGTGGAATTGATATGACAGTTCGACGCAACGCTTTCGGCAGACAGGTAGATTCCTTTGAAACTGATTTAAAGTTTAAAGGAATAACTGAGCAATCAATCAGAGCGGTTTTTATTCGTGCGCCTTGGGTTGAATCTGTAGGAAGAGATGTTGAAATTTTGGCGCAGATCTTTGATGAGCAGGGCAACTCTCACCCCGTTGCGGTTCGCCAAGGCAGAGTTCTGGCAACATCATTTCACCCAGAGTTAACTGGTGACAATCGAATTCATAAGTATTTTGTTGAAGAGATTTGCAGTGAATTGGTGAAAGGGTAGAGATGTCAGGACACTCCAAATGGGCAACTACCAAACATAAAAAGGCGATTATTGATTCACGCCGTGCAAAAAACTTTGCTAAATTGATTAAAGCTATTGAGGTTTCAGCTCGATCTGGTGGCGCTGATCTTTCTGGCAATCCCACCCTCTTTGATGCGATCGCTAAAGCTAAGAAAAGTTCAGTTCCGGCTGACAATATAGATCGCGCCGTCAAAAGAGGTGCTGGACTTGAAACCGGCGGTAAAGAGTGGGAAACGATTATGTACGAGGGGTATGGAGCTGGCGGTGTTGCATTATTAATTGAGTGTTTATCTGATAACCGTAATCGCGCAGCATCTGATGTGCGAGTTGCAGTCACTAGAAATGGTGGCAATATGGCTGATCCTGGCTCAGTGACCTATCTCTTTAATCGCAAAGGTGTTGTGATCGTAAATAAAAATGATGGAAAAGTTAGTGAAGATAGCCTGCTTGAGGTTGTTTTGGATGCCGGAGCTGAAGAGGTTAATGATCTAGGTGAAGCATTTGAAATTGTCTCAGAACCAGCAGATCTGGTTGCGGTTAGAAAAAGATTGCAAGAGGCGAAGATTGATTATGAATCTGCAGAAACCTCCTTCCTGCCAACGATGTCTATCCCACTCGATGCAGAGAGTGCAAAGAAAGTTTTTGATTTAATTGAAGCGATAGAAGAGCTAGATGATGTCCAGAATGTTTATGGAAATTTTGATGTTTCCGATGAGGTAATGGCGAGCCTTAATTAATTAGTAAATCGCTGTAGATAGGCTCAGCGAATGCGGGTTTTAGGTATTGATCCTGGATTAACAAGGTGTGGGGTCGGGGTTGTTGATTCAACCGGTCCACAACAATTGAAGTTGATAGATGTTGGGGTAATCAAAACTGATCCAGATTTAGATCTGGATCAAAGATTGTTGCAATTAGAGATAGAGCTTTCCAAGTGGATTAGTAAACATAAGCCAGATGTAATTGCAGTGGAACGGGTCTTCTCCCAATTAAATGTCAGGACAGCGATGGCAACTGGCCAAGCAGCTGGTGTTGCACTTTTGCTCGCTGCTAAATCAAAGATTAAGGTTGTAATGCACACACCCAGTGAGGTTAAGGCGGCGGTTACAGGCTCTGGGCGAGCAGATAAAAAGCAGGTTGCTGAAATGGTCAAACGATTGCTGAAATTAAAAGAGATTCCAAAACCGGTAGACAGTACCGATGCGCTAGCCCTGGCTATCTGCCATCATTGGCGAGGTGTAGGCAATGACCGTTTAGCGGCGGCAAAATTGAAGAGGGTGTCCAAAGGTAGATGATTAGCTCACTTACGGGAAAAGTTAAAGGGATCTCAACAGCTGCTAATGCAAACTCTGTGGTGATAGAGGTGGGTGGTGTTGGAATCCTTGTTAACACACCACTTCGGGTAATTGAGTCATTAAAAATAGGAGATGTGATCGACCTGCATACTCACTTGATCGTAAGAGAGGATGCTCTTACTTTGTATGGTTTTTCAGAGTTAGTAGATCGAAATTTATTTGAATTGTTATTGACTGTTACTGGAGTTGGACCCAAAGTGGCACAATCGATCTTAGGAGTAAATCCAGCATCTGTTGTCGCAGATATGATTAAAGCAAATAATTTGAAATCCCTTGAAGCAACCCCTGGTTTAGGGAAAAAAGGTGCGCAGAGATTAGTTCTTGAGTTAAAAGATAAGTTAGCAAACTTTTCAAGCTCCAGCGATTCCAGTGAAGGCTCATTAAAAAATCAGGTTGAATCTGCTTTGCAAGGATTGGGGTACACGCCCAAGGAAAGTCGTTTGATGGTTAACCAAGCTTTAAATCAAATCTCAGGTGAGCAAATTGATATTGCTTCTGCAATTAAATTAGCTCTAGCTACCAGTAGCACTGGGAAATCTGTTAGGACAGAGAAGTAATGAGCGAGCGTCTAGTCTCACAAGATTCAGATGATAATGAACGGGCAGCTGAACTAGCCCTTCGGCCAAGAAAGTTACAGGAGTTTGTCGGACAGCATCGGGTACGCAAACAACTCTCTCTGTTATTGGATGCCGCCCTCGCACGAAATGCACCAGCTGATCACATTTTATTATCTGGCCCACCTGGACTTGGTAAAACTACATTAGCGATGATCATTGCAGAGGAGATGAATGCTCCAATCCGAATTACTTCAGGGCCAGCAATACAGCATGCTGGAGATTTGGCCTCAATTCTCTCCTCACTAGTCGAAGGTGAGGTCTTGTTTTTAGATGAGATTCATCGAATGTCCAGACCAGCTGAAGAGTTGTTGTACTTGGCGATGGAGGATTTTCGAGTAGATGTAATTGTTGGCAAAGGGGCTGGCGCAACCTCAATTCCACTAGAGCTGCCACACTTCACATTGATTGGCGCAACAACACGTGCCGGCTTACTGCCAAGTCCACTTCGTGATCGTTTTGGCTTTACAGCGCAATTAGATTTCTATGAAACACAGGAGTTAAACCAGATTGTGCAACGCAGCTCAGCATTGCTCGGTATTGAAATCGATAGTGATGCGGCGATTGAGATTGCTTCGCGATCACGAGGAACACCTCGGGTAGCAAATAGACTTCTTCGAAGAGTAAGGGATTTCGCTCAGGTGAGTAAGGCAAAGGTTGTAGAAATTAACCACGCACAAGAGGCCTTAAAGATTTATGAGGTGGATGAGATTGGAATGGATCGCTTAGATAAAGCTGTGTTAACCACACTAGTTAAAAACTTTAATGGTGGACCAGTAGGTGTATCAACATTGGCGATGGCGGTAGGGGAGGAGATTGAAAGTATTGAATCATTAGCTGAACCATTTTTAGTAAGAATGGGATTTCTTGCCCGAACTCCTAGAGGCCGAATTGCAACAGCAGCTGGCTGGATGCATTTAGGTGTTAAGCCTCCAATAGCGCTACAAAACTTGGATGACCCAAACCTCTTTGATACAGATCCAGATCTGCTTAATCCAGATATTGCGCAATAGCGCTATTTACTGCAACGCCGCGTGCCGATCTAGGCCTATTCGAGCGACAATTCTCGTTGATTTCCACAAATATCATAGTCACCTCTAGAATTACGCCCCATGTCTGCAAATAAATCTGCACAAACTCAATCTCGTGCGCTTCGCACAATCTCAATTTTAATATTGTCGGTTGTCGCATTTACCGGTATTGCCTTTGTCACTGGTGCTACCTCATTTAAATTAGGTTTAGATTTACAAGGTGGAACTAGCGTGACGTTGCAGCCAAGAATTGGCGTTGGCGAAAGCGGCAAAGTTACCAATGAATCAATTGATCAAGCGGTTGAGATTATTAGACAGAGAGTTAACTCCTTAGGAGTAGCCGAATCAGAGGTTTCAGCTCAAGGAACTGGTGTTAATCGCCAAATTGTAATTTCAGTGCCAGGAGAGACTGGACGTCGAATTGTTGATCTAGTTGGGCAAACTGCAGAGTTACGCTTTCGTCCAGTTTTAGTTGAGGGAAATGCGGCACCAAGTTTGAGCACTGAGGCAGCTCCTGCAGTCGGAGGCGTTCCAATCGAGGTATCAAATGCTTATGCAGCATTAGATTGCACGATTCCTGAAAATCGCCAAGGTGGCGGTGGCGATAATCCAGATAGCATTTTAGTTGGTTGCGATCGTGCCGGTATCAATAAATATATTCTTGGACCAGCTGAGGTCTTAGGTCGTCAAGTTACACAGGCATCTTCGATTTTAGATCCAACTGCTGCTTCAGGTTGGTATGTAACACTTGAATTTGATGGTGAAGGAAGCTCTAAATTTGGAGCGATGACAACTAGATTGACATCGTTGCCAGCCCCACAAAATCAAGCGGCAATCGTTTTAGATGGTTTGGTTTACTCAGCTCCTCGCATTAATGAAGCGATCAATACCGGTACGGCACAGATCACTGGAAATTTCACGCAAGAGGATGCAACTGATTTAGCTAATGTTCTTAAATATGGCGCACTTCCACTCTCCTTTGATCGAGGTGAGGTTCAGCAGATATCAGCATCCCTAGGTGCAGAGCAGTTAAGAGGCGGCCTGATTGCAGGTTTACTCGGACTTCTTTTGGTAATTCTCTACTCGCTGATGTATTACAAAGGTCTAGGTTTGGCATCAGTTAGCTCATTGCTAGTGGCTGCTGCAATGGCGATTTTGTTGTTTTTACTGCTGGGAGAGTGGATTGATTTCACCCTAACTCTTGCAGGTATTGCAGGTGCGATTGTCGCGATCGGTGTTACAGCTGATTCATTTATCGTTTACTTTGAACGTATTCGAGATGAAGTACGAGAAGGTCGACCTTTGAAATCAGCGGTTGAAACAGGATGGGCCAGAGCGCGCCGAACAATTGTGGTTGCGGACATGGTCTCGTTAATCGCTGCTGTTTTGCTCTACTTCTTCGCAGTTGGCGGCGTACGTGGTTTTGCCCTTACTTTGGGATTAACTACATTGATTGACTTGATTGTCATCTTCTTCTTTACAAAACCATTGATCACCTTGATGGCGGGAATGAAGTTCTTTGGTGGCGGAAGTCGCTGGTCTGGTTTCTCCGATAAAAGTTTAGGAATTGTTAAAAAAGCAGAAACGGGAGCATCAATCTGATGGCAAAATTCTCTGGAATTGGTGGCCGGTTATATCGTGGCGAAACCTCATATGATTTCATCGGCAAGCGTCGCCGCTGGTACGGTTTTTCTATTCTGTTGATTGTTATTTCTGCGGTAACGCTCTTTACTCAAGGATTACAGCTCGGAATCGAGTTCAAGGGTGGAAGCTCTTTCACAGTAACCTCCAGTAATGCCAGCATCGAAACAGCTGAATCAGCGCTAGAGGATGCAGGTGTTGAAACTCAAAACATTATTCAAAAAATTGGTAATGACAAGGTAAGAGTACAAACTGAACCACTATCTAACGTTCAACAAACAGCGGTTCAAGACCAACTCGCAGCCAAGTTTGGCGTGAGCATTGAATCAATTGATGTACAGATTATTGGCCCTTCTTGGGGCGAGGAGATCACTCGCAAAGCATTGTATGGACTCTTTGGATTTTTAATTGTTGTAATGCTTTATCTTGCTATGACCTTCGAGCCAAAGATGGCAATCAGCGCAATTATTGCGGTAATTCACGATGTATTTATTACAGTCGGAATTTACGCCGTAGTTGGATTTGAGGTAACACCAGCAACGGTAATTGGATTCCTAACCATTCTCGGCTACTCCCTTTACGACACAGTTGTAGTCTTTGATAAGGTTCATGAAAATACAAAAAGTATTGTTTCTACTGGCCGCACTACCTACTCAAAGGCAGCAAATCTAGCGATCAACCAAACATTGGTTAGATCATTTAATACCTCTGTGATTGCACTCCTTCCAGTAGGCTCAATTCTTTTTGTAGGCGCAGGTTTATTGGGCGCTGGAACATTAAAGGATTTATCGCTCTCATTGTTTATCGGTTTAGCTATCGGTACCTACTCCTCAATCTTCATTGCAACACCGATCCTGACAGTTCTGCGGGAACGCGAACCTGCCATGCAGGCGTTGGCCAAACGGGTCGGAACACGAAGTGGTGCAAGCACTTCAACAGCCTCAGCATCTGAAGCTTCCGTTAAATCAAATAGCGATCGCGGACCCAGAAATCAGCCTAAGCGAAAAAATCGCAAGTAATAAAGCTTAGTTTTTTTCAGTAAACTCATTCATATGAGTTCGCTGTCGATGATTGAACCGCTTCGAGTGGGTTTAAATCTCTCTCACCCTGGCTTTGATCAATCCTTACTTGAACATGCTTTTGAGGTTGCCAACAAAGCACACCTCGGCCAAAAACGAAAATCTGGTGAAGATTACATTACTCATCCAGTGGCTGTTGCTCAGATTTTAGTTGAGCTTGGTATGGATCTTCCAACAATTAATGCCGCCTTACTTCATGACACAGTAGAAGACACCGGAGTAAGCATCGCTACCATTTCAAAAGAGTTTGGCACAGAGGTCTCTTCTTTAGTCGATGGCGTTACCAAGTTAGATAAATTAATTTACGGACCTACGGCAGAGGCTGAAACATTGCGCAAGATGGTAGTTGCGATGTCAAAGGATATTAGGGTTTTAGTTATTAAACTCGCTGACCGATTACATAATGCCCGCACTTGGAAGTATGTTGATCCCGAAAGTGCCAATCGAAAAGCTCGCGAGACTCTTGATATTTATGCGCCGTTGGCACACCGACTTGGCATGAACTCAATTAAATGGGAGTTAGAGGATCTTTCATTTGCTGTTTTGGAGCCAAAAAAGTTTGAGGAGATTGAACGGCTTGTTAGTGATCGATCACCTGCGAGGGATCAATTAACCGCCGATGTGGTCAAGAGTATTCAATCAGATCTAAAGGCTGAGGAAATATCAGCACAGGTAACTGGAAGAAAAAAACATTTTTATAGTGTTTATCAAAAGATGGTAGTTCGTGGCCGTGAGTTTAATGATATTTATGATCTAGTAGGAATTCGAATTTTAGTTGATTCAGTAAGAGATTGTTATGCAGTTTTAGGTGCCATCCACGCGAGATGGAGCCCAGTACCAGGGCGATTTAAGGATTACATCGCAATGCCAAAGTTTAATTTGTACCAATCGCTCCACACAACAGTAATTGGGCCATCAGGTAAAGCGGTGGAAATTCAGATCAGAACATTTGATATGCATGCAAGAGCTGAATTTGGAATTGCTGCGCATTGGAAGTACAAGCAAAAAGATAGCGAAAATGGCAACAATCCAGAGTTATTGTGGATGAAACAACTGCATGAATGGCAGCAAGAGAGTGAAGATGTTGGTGATTTTCTCGAAACTCTTAGATACGATCTTCGAACTCCAGAGATCTTTGTCTTTACGCCAAAAGGTAGTGTGGTTGCGCTTCCTGCAAACTCAACGCCGATTGATTTTGCCTATGCTGTACACACAGAGGTTGGAAACAAATGTGTAGGAGTAAAGGTTAATGGCAAGTTAGTTCCGCTAGAGTCGCAATTAGCTAATGGTGATGTAGTGGAGGTTCTAACAAACAAAGGATTAAATGCCGCACCCAGTCGAGATTGGTTGAACTTTGCAACATCTTCGCGTGCTCGCTCAAAGATAAAAGCGTGGTTCTCGAAGGAGCGCAAGGAGGAGGCGATTGAAGCGGGCCAGGAATCTATCGCCCGCCAACTGCGTAAAGCGGGTATGCCGCTACAGAAAATTCTAGGCGGACAATCCCTTTTACAAATTGCTCATGAGTTGCATTATGCAGATATTGAAACATTGTACGAATCGGTTGGAAATGGCCATGTTTCTTCCCACTCAGTTGTCGAGAAATTGAGTGCGATTTTAAGCACGGATGAGATAAATCCAGAGACGCAAGTGTCAACCCAAATGAAAACAATACGGCGAGAACGGCGCAGCGTTTCAGGTATCGATGTAGAAGGTAGTGATGATCTACTGGTTAAGTTGGCCAGATGTTGCGCCCCAGTACCAGGGGATGAGATCGCGGGTTTTATTACAAGGGGTTCTGGTGTTTCAGTTCATCGCAAGGATTGCGTGAATATCTCTGATTTGCAGATCCACCAAGGAGATCGAATAGTTAGTGTGAAATGGAATCTGACTGCCAAAAGTAGATTTAGGGTAAATATTCAGGTAGAGGCGTTGGATCGAAATAGGTTGTTATCTGACATTACAAAGGTACTTTCAGATCAGCATGTAAATATATTAAATGCATCGGTTATTACCCATAAGGATCAGACAGCGATCTCAAGATTTACCTTTGAGATGGCTGATGCATCGCACTTAGATTTAATACTAACTGCGGTAAAAAATGTTGAAGGTGTTTACGATGTTAATCGAGTCTTCAACAATTAACTAGCGAAATCAGTTAGACCTTTTTTAGCCTCTTCTAACCAAACTCTACGGGCAGCAGCTGCTTCTTGTGCCAACATCGCTTTCGCGGTTTGTCCAGCTGCTTGAGCTTTTGCTGCCTGCTTTTCATAATTCTCGATTGCTTCAACCAAACCTTGCACTACCTTGTTGGCTTGGGCGATAGCGGTTGGATCACTTCTTCGAGCATGATTGTTTTCAAGCTCTGAAATCGCTTGCGCCACCTTATCGACTCGCAGCTGTAACGCCGGCAACTTCTTTCGATCAGTGATTCCAATTTTTTGCCACTTTGATTCTAGATCTTTGAAACTTCTACGGGCCGCTTTGAAATCAGAGATTGGAAGCAAGGCTTCAAACTCCAACAGCAAGCTCTCTCTTTTTTGCAGATTAATCTCCATAGAACCTTGGCGTTTTTCAAGATCGGCATTTTTCGCGGCAAAGAAAGTATCCTGAGCCGCTTTAAAGCGATTCCAAAGAGCGGTATCGGCAGATTTCTTTCCGCGTCCAGCTGCCTTCCACTTATCCATTAAGGATTTAAATTTTTGAGCAGTTTTAAGCCAATCCTTTGAATTAACTAAAGCTTCAGCCTCTTTAACTATCTCCTCTTTAATAGCTTGAACCTTTTTAAATTCAATGTCAAGGGTTGCGAAATGGGTACGACGTCGTTTATCAAATTTGTTTCGGGAAGAGGAAAATCGCTTCCACAATTGAGCATCGCTGGCCTTATCAAGCCGAGGTGCTTTCTTCCACTCATCAAGCAACTCCTTTAATTTCTCAGTTGTTGCTTTCCAATTTACTGAATCAACTAAACTTTCAGCTTGTGCTGCTATTGCCTCTTTTTGGGCGGTTATTTCAATTTTTCGTGCAGCTTTCTCAGCGGCTTGAGCCTGCTTTTTACTTTCGTAGGCCGCTTTATGATTCTCGATCAAAGCCGGAATTTGTTCAACTGATTGTGCAAGCTTGGCTAAATCACCAACGCCATTTAAATTTTCAATCTGATTCTTCAGTTTGGTAACCGCTTCAAGGGCATCGGATGGAACCATTGCGCCGGAACGAATTCTTGCTGCTAGCAGTGCTACCTCTGATGCCAACATTTCAAATTTCTTAACAAAGTAAGCTAAAGCTTCGTCAGCACTTTTTCCCGGATAAGATCCGACTGCGCGTTCACCGGATGGCGTGATTACATAAACTGTGCCATCTTCGGCCACTCGACCAAATTTAGAAGGGTCTCCGATAAGTACCGCCGCCGCACCGCTTACTGCTTGATTTACCTGATCTGGGTTTATTGGATCTGACACTATCTCTCCTTCGTTGCGCAACTTAGATTTTTAATCTGAAGTTGTTGTGGGGGCGGGCGTTGCAATCATGATCGATTGCTGGGTTTTCACTAACTCTAAAGGTAGCCTACCTATCTCAATAGGAGAAATTCCCGCAGGGATTACGGAAGGGGCTAAGCCCTTGTTGATCGATCGTGTTGTGGCCCCCTACTTTGAGAGCAATTGTTGGATACTGGCAACTGGTCAAAACCAAGAGTGTGTGATCGTAGACCCAGGTATCGATAAACCAGATTTGGTTGAATCGATTTTAGATAAGATTAAAAAAAAGAATTTGAAGGCTGTAGCTGTTTTGATTACACATGGCCATATCGATCATTTCTTCTCGTTGGTCCCTCTTTGTAAATCAGTTCCACTTCGGACATATATCAGCGCCGAGGATCGTTATTTGTTGAGTGATCCAATGAAAGCGCTTATGCAAGATGGTGCAACTAAACAATTTATAGCAAGCTTTGGTGCAGCTGATTTTACGGAGCCAGATGAGATTGTTGAGGTTGAGGATTTTGGACGGTTTGATGTCGCAGGTTTATCAATTGAAAGTATTGCAGCTCCTGGCCATACCAAAGGCTCAATGATGTTTTTAGTCAACGATGAGCAATTGATATCTGGCGATGTTTTATTTGCTGGCTCCATTGGCCGCACAGATTTACCCACTGGCTCTGCTAGCGATATGCGTAAAACTTTGAAGGATCGAGTTTTAACACTTCCAGATCACCTAAATGTACTGCCTGGCCATGGCCCACAAACTATAATTGCAAATGAACGGCTGAATAATCCTTATCTACAGAGAGAGTTCCTTGATTACTAGACAGGGCAGAAGATGACAAAGTTTCTAGCGCCAAAAGGTGTCAGTGAGTACTTTCCGCCGCGCTCTGAACTCTTTGAGATTGTTAGAGATCGCTTAATCTCACCGGCAAAGCGTGCTGGTTATTCGTTGATGGAGCTTCCCGTTTTCGAAGATACTGCTTTGTTTGAACGTGGTGTTGGTGAATCCACCGATGTTGTAAGTAAAGAGATGTATACCTTTGAGGATCGCGGTGGCCGATCTATCACATTGCGACCAGAGGGAACTGCTGGTGCAATGCGATCGGTAATTGAAAACAATTTGGATAAAGGCCAGTTACCAGTAAAGATTTTTTACAGTGGAGCATTTTTTCGAGCAGAACGTCCGCAAGCTGGAAGGTATCGACAGTTTTATCAGGTTGGTATTGAGGCGATTGGTTATGGGGACCCAGAGATAGATGCCGAGGTTATTTGGATAGCGGATAATGGATTCAAATCTTTATCTCTCTCAAAGTATGAGTTACAGATAACAAGCCTAGGTGATGAGGCCTCTCGAGCAGCTCATAGAGTTGAATTAATTAACTTCCTTAAGAAGTTACCACTTGATGAGGAAAGTTCTCGCCGAGCAAAGATCAACCCACTTCGATTATTTGATGATAAGCGTCCTGAGGTAATTGAAGCGATGCAAGATGCACCACTTCTGATCAACTATCTAAATAAAGAGAGTACTGATCATTTTGAGAAGGTTAAGCGAATCCTCTCTCAGTTAGGAATTTCCTTCACAATTAATCCAAAGATGGTTCGAGGTTTAGATTATTACACTGGAACTACATTTGAGTTTGTCCACCCGATGTTGGGTTCACAATCAGGGATCGGTGGTGGCGGTCGATATGACGGGCTAATGAGTCAATTGGGCGGATCAGATCTTTCCGGAATCGGCTTTGGAATTGGAGTTGATCGAGTATTAATGGCTTGTGAGGCGGAGAATTCAATCGTTGACCTAGTTAAAGCTATGGATTTATTTGTTGTTCCGATTGATGAGATCGCAAAAGAGTTTTCGACAAAATTGGTCAAGGATTTGCGTGAATTGGGATTCGCATGCGATCTTGCATATGGCAATCGTGGCTTAAAAGGTGGCATGAAAGCTGCCGATAAGAGCGGGGCTACATTTGCGTTAGTCGTTGGTGATGATGAAATCAAATCCAACTCCGGTAATCTGAAAAATATGAGCACTGGTGAAAATATCTCTAGTACCCTTACACCTTCTGCGTTAGCCACCATTTTGGCTAACTCTGCTAAAGATTTATAGAGAGATTGGTTTTTAAAAAAGATGTTACGTACCCATGATGCTGGCTCTATCTCAATTGAGCAGATTGGTCAGCAAGTAAAACTAGCTGGATGGGTTGCTAGGCGACGAGATCATGGCGGAGTTGCCTTTATTGATTTAAGGGATTCAACTGGTTCGGTACAAGTTGTAATTAATGATGAAAAAATTGCTGGTGAGTTAAGGGCGGAATGGTGCGTTTTAATTACTGGCCAGGTTAAGGCTCGTCCGGCTGGCAATGAAAATAAGGAGATTGCTACGGGTGCGATTGAGATTGTTTGTGATCAGTTAGAGGTTCTTAGTGAGGCCGCAGCGCTACCTTTCCCAGTCGACAGTGGCGAGAATTCAAATATTTCGGAGGAGGTAAGACTTAAGTATCGATACTTAGATTTACGTCGTGAAGGTCCAGCCAAGAATTTGAGATTACGCTCAAGGGTTACATCTGCGATCCGAGATGTTATGGATAGCGAACAATTCCTTGAGATTGAAACTCCTTATCTAACAAGATCAACTCCTGAGGGTGCCAGAGATTTCCTAGTACCAGTACGACTGCAACCAGGCTCATGGTATGCATTGCCGCAGTCACCGCAACTCTTTAAACAATTACTTATGGTGGCTGGTATGGAGCGTTACTATCAAATTGCGCGCTGCTTTAGAGATGAGGATTTTAGAGCAGACCGACAACCTGAATTTACTCAACTAGATATTGAGATCTCCTTCGCCGACCAATCTGATGTTATTGCAATCGCCGAGAAAGTTTTATCTGAAGTATTTGAAAAGGTGGTCGGATTTAAGATTTCGCTCCCGATACCACATATGACATATGCCGATGCGATGCGTGATTACGGAACAGATAAACCAGATCTGCGCTTTGAGAACAAATTAATCAACATGAGCGAGTTTTTCAAAGAAACTACCTTTCGGGTATTTCAAGCCGAGTATGTCGGTGCAGTTGTTATGCCAGGTGGTGCCGCTTCGCCACGACGAGAGTTAGATGCTTGGCAGGATTGGGCAAAGGCTCGAGGTGCTAAAGGTTTGGCATACATCTTGATTCAAGATGATGGCACCCTAGGCGGACCAGTAGCTAAGAATCTCTCTGAAAAGGAGATTGCAGGAATAGCTTCATTTACTGGTGCCAAAAAAGGAGATGCCATTTTCTTTGCAGCGGGGTCAACAGTGGCGTCACAGAGTTTATTAGGAGCTGTTCGATTAGAAATTGGCAATCGCTGTAATTTAATTGATCAATCAGCTTGGAAATTTTTATGGGTGGTTGATGCACCAATGTTTGAACCGGTAGATCATGAAAATCCTGCCGCGGGATGGACTGCAGTTCATCATCCATTTACAGGTCCTAAGCCTGAGTACAAAGACTCTTTTGATGCAGATCCAGCTTCGGCACTTGCTTATGCATATGACATTGTTCTAAATGGAAGTGAGATTGGTGGTGGATCGATTCGAATTCATCAACGTGAAGTTCAACAACGAGTTTTTAAAACTATTGGTTTATCTGCCGAAGAGGCAGAGAGTAAATTTGGATTTTTGCTTGAGGCATTTAACTACGGTCCACCACCGCATGGAGGTATTGCATTAGGAGTTGATCGTTTGTGTGCGTTGCTTGCAGGAGCGACATCTATTCGAGAGGTGATTGCCTTTCCAAAAACAGCGAGCGGTGGGGATCCGCTTACTGGCGCACCAACACCGATTACTTCAGCACAACGAAAAGAGAGTGGCATCGATACACCGCCATCTCCTAAGCAAAGCTAGAAATTCAGGTATTCTGCACACATGGGACCAGGTGGAATTGCAACGATCATTGCTGCTGCATCCCTTGCAGTAATCGCACTAGCCATCTCTTATACAGTCATTCGGGCAAGTAGATTAATTGATGAGATTACAACAACTCTTTCATACATCAACAAACCGCTAAAAAGTTTGAGCAAGGCCGCACAATCAGTTGAGGAGTTAGCTACCAAAGTTACTGGCGCTACCGATTCATTTCTGGAGGAGAACCCGCTCGCGATGAAGGCGGCTGGAGTAATTGTTGCAGCGGCTAAGTTAAAAAAAGGTAAAAAACGTAAAGTTGCAAAGTAAGTAACTATGAACTCGGCAGAGATTAGATCTCGTTGGCTTAATTTTTTCGAAAAAGAAAACTCATTAAAGCTTAACCATACTGTTGTGCCATCAGCCTCATTAATTGCTGATGATCCCAACCTTCTTCTAGTTAATGCCGGAATGGTTCCGTTTAAGCCATTTTTTCTTGGTGAGATTACTCCGCCTTACAAGCGTGCTACATCAGTACAAAAATGTGTGCGTACTCTAGATATCGATGAGGTTGGTAAAACAACAAGGCATGCATCATTCTTTCAAATGTGTGGCAATTTCTCATTTGGTGATTACTTCAAAGAGGGCGCAATTGCGCTGGCTTGGGAGTTGCTTACCAAATCAATATCTGATGGTGGATATGGATTTGAACCAAACAAATTATGGGTAACTGTTTATAAAGATGATGATGAAGCGGCTGATATTTGGCACAAGCAAGTAGGAGTACCAAAGGATCGAATTCAACGTCGCGGTATGGCTGACAATTTTTGGTCGATGGGAGTACCTGGGCCTTGTGGGCCATGCTCAGAGATTTACTTTGATCGGGGAGCCAAGTATGGCAAAGATGGCGGCCCCATCGCCGATGAGGAGCGATATTTAGAAATTTGGAATTTAGTTTTTATGCAAAATATTCGAGCCGCCGGCGGAAGTAAAGATGATTTTCCGATTGTTGGTGATTTACCAGCTAAGAATATTGATACTGGACTTGGTTTAGAAAGAACAGCAGCTTTGCTGCAGGGAGTTGAGAATATTTACGAGATTGATACAACAAGAATAATTCTCGATAAAGCAAGTGAGCTAAGCAATACTAAGTATGGATCTGACGTGAATTCTGATGTTTCATTACGAGTTGTTGCAGATCATGCTAGAACCGCCATGATGTTGATCGGAGATGGTGTTACTCCGGGCAATGAAGGCCGTGGCTACGTATTACGAAGAATGATGCGAAGAACAGTTCGCAATATGAGATTACTTGGTTCACAGGAGCTGGTGTTGGCTGAGCTAGTTAAAAGCTCTATTGCCGCGATGGCACCACAATATCCAGAGTTGATTTCAAACAAAGATCGAATACTAGAAATTACGGCAATGGAAGAGGAAAGTTTTATTCAGACCCTTAAGGCAGGTACCAGCATTTTTGATGTAGCTGCTAGTGAGTTGAAGGTAGGCAAGGTTAAATCCCTGCCAGCGGAGACCGCCTTTAAGTTACATGACACTTACGGCTTTCCATTTGATTTAACCCTTGAAATGGCTCGTGAAAAGGGCTTAGAGGTTGATGAGTCTGGGTTTAGAAGATTAATGAAGGAGCAGAAAGAACGAGCACAGGCAGATGCACGTACAAAGAAAAGCGGTCATACTGATTTAACTCTATATAAAAATATAATTGATCAAACCGGTGCCACTGAGTTCATCGGTTATGAGAAGACCCAATCAGAGAGCAAGTTAACGGGAATATTGGTAGAAGGAAAATCTGTCTCTGAAGCAGTAACTGGCGCAGAGGTTGAAATTACCCTGAACCGAACACCTTTTTATGCAGAAGGTGGTGGTCAGTTAGCTGATGGTGGATTGATTAAGTTGGGCAACGGAGCTGTTATTGAGGTTGATGATGTACAAACTCCAGTACCAGGTTTAATTGTGCATCGAGGCAGATTGATTTCAGGTGCGATAAAGATCGGTGAAGATGCTGTAGCCCAAATTGATCAAGAGCGCCGAACTGCAATTTCAAGAGCACACACGGCAACTCATATGGTGCACAAGGCATTTCGCGAGGCGTTGGGCGAAACTGCAACCCAAGCTGGATCTGAGAACTCTCCTGGACGATTCCGATTTGATTTTCCAGCTACATCGGCTGTGCCGCAATCAGTTTTAAATGATGTTGAATCTCGCGTAAACGAGTTATTGATATCAGATCTAGAGGTTCATGCCCAGGTTATGAGCCAAGATAAAGCTAAATCCTTAGGGGCGATGGCGTTATTCGGTGAGAAATATGGTGATCAAGTCCGCGTTGTTAGTGTTGGCGATTGGGCGAAAGAACTTTGTGGTGGCACCCATGTTGGTAGATCTGGTGAATTAGGTGTAATTAAACTCTTATCTGAATCATCAATTGGATCTGGTGTTCGAAGAGTTGAAGCGTTAGTGGGCGTTGATGCATACAAATTTCTAGTCAAAGAGCATTTAATTTTAAACTCACTAACCCAGATTATTAAGGGTGCTAGAAGCGAAGAGATTCCAGAGCGGGTAAATGATCTAATCGATAAGTTGAAAGTTCTTGAAAAGGAGTTATCTGGAGTTCGGGTAGCAACTGCAATGAGCATGACTCCATCATTAATTGCAGATGCAGTGTCGATAGGTAATTCAAAAATTGTTACCGCCGCAATGTCTCCCGGTTTGAGCGCAGAAGAGCTACGAACAATAGCTTTAAAGATCAAAACTGATCTAGGCAGTGGCGTCATTGTGCTGACATCTTTAACTAACGAGAAAATTATATTGATTGTTGCTGTATCCAGTGATTTAGTAAAAATAGGAGTTAAGGCCGGAGATCTTGTGAAGGCTGGATCGATCACCCTCGGCGGTGGCGGTGGTGGTAAGGATGATTTTGCGCAGGGTGGTGGCGTAAATATCGGTAAATTGGCATCAGCTATATCTGAAATAAGTAATTTAATAACTGCAAAAATAAAATAAGTAGCTAATGCAACCTTTAACACGTGGAAGAAGAGTCGGAATTGATTTTGGAGAGGTACGAATTGGGGTGGCAGTAAGTGACTCCGATGCTATTTTAGCTTCGCCACTTGAAACTTTAATTAACAACCCCTCTCTAACAAATGAGTTATCAAGAATTTTTAAGGATTATGAACCAATCTATATTGCAATTGGCAACCCCATACATTTGTCGGGCGCAGATAGTGATAAGGCTGACTCTGTTAGAAGATTCGCTCTATCCTTGAAAGAGCTCTATCACGGAAAAATTTATCTAATTGATGAGAGATTGAGCACCAATCAATCAATATCTCAATTGCATGATGTAGGCAGGGGAATTAAAGAGAATAAAACTTTCTTAGACCAGATGGCTGCGGTAAATATCCTCAATCAAGCCATGCTAATAGAAGCATCTGCTAAAGGTTTGGGTGAATCCTTATGAAGAAATTTATTGCAGTGATTTCCTCCTTAATACTATTCACTCTATTGGCGGTCTCAGTTCATAATGCTTTTTTATTGATTGATTACAGGGCATCTAGTAATGAGAACAAGGTTGATGTAATTATTGAGAATGGTGATACTGGCTTTGAAATAGCGGGCAAATTAGAGGCTGCTGGTGTTGTAAAAACTGCTAAGGCTTTCTATCGAGCGGCGTTATCACAAAAAAGATCAGCGAGCATAGCGCCAGGAGTTCACCAGATTGATCTCAAGATCTCTTCAAATGCCGCGATCGATCAATTACTTGATCGCAAGCGCAACAGGGCTCTCCTTGGTTTTGTAGAAGGTATGCGCGCCTATGAAATATTTCAAAAATTAGAGTCATCTGATTTGCTGCAAGGAAGTTTCTCAAAAACAGTTTTCCCAGAGGCGATGTACGGAAGTAAAAACTTGGAAGGATTCCTCTTTCCAGCCCAATACACCTTTGTTCCAGGCACAACAGTTGATAAAGCGGTTAAAGAGATGGTTAGACGATTTAATATTGCAGCCGCTGAAAGTAATCTAATTGCGGGTTATGAGAAATACTCTCCATATGAGGTGTTGATAATTGCGTCGATAGCCCAGGCCGAGGGGGATCGAGAAGATTTTTCAAAGATCACACGCGTTATTTACAACCGATTGAAAATAGGGATGCCGCTACAAATGAACGCAACTATAGATTATGCAGCCAAGGCGCGTGGTGAGATTAGGATGAGTTACAAACAATTGCAGCTTAATTCAAAATATAATACCTATTTATACAGAGGATTAACGCCAACTCCAATTGGAAATCCAGGTGAGAATGCGATGCGTGCAGCAATGAACCCGGCCCAAGGTGATTGGCTTTATTTCATAACTGTAAAACCGGGTGATACAAGATTTACAAAATCTTTTCCTGAATTTAATCTCTGGGTTGCAGAGTTTAGAGAGAATGAGGAAGCGGGTTTATTCGAATGATCAAGATGAAGGTAGCGGGATCGCCAATTGGCCACTCTTTATCTCCGTTACTGCACTCTCATGCCTATCAGATGCTAAATATTGAAGCTCAATTCACCTCACAAGAGGTGGATGAGAGTGGATTTGCAGATTTTTACTTTGCAGAAAGAGATTCAGGTTCGCGTGGATTGGCACTTACCATGCCACTTAAGGAGATATCTATTGGTTTTGTTGATCGAGTAGATCCACTAGCCAAACAAATATCTTCAATCAACACAATTATCTTCGAATCAACTGGGAGTATCGGTGTTTCTACCGATCTGTTAGCTTTCAAAAACCTCTTACAACCTTACTTTGGTGGCAGAGTAGCCATTCTTGGCGCAGGTGGTACAGCAAGAGCTGCGCTGGGTGCATTGCGTGGTACGAACACACAAGTTAGCATCTTAACGAGATCTATGAATCGTCACGATCAACTTCATGCTGCCGGTACAGATCTAGATCTTGAATTTCTCGATTGGCACACCTTCCCTCAGGTGCAGGATCGTGATTTGATTATTTCAACTACTCCCGCCGGCGCAACAGATGGACTTTCAATTATCTCAAGTAAGGCGGATTTTTTTGAGGTTATCTACCATCCATGGCCAACTGAGTTAGCTAAGAGGTATCAAAACCTTGGTAGACAAGTGATTGGCGGCTTAACGCTCCTAGTTGAACAAGCAATATTTCAAATCCAATACTTCTCAGGTGTTAAATTTGATGTGGCAGATATGCGCAAAGAGTTAATCAATGTTGGACGTGGGGCAATCGGCAGGTAATCCACAACCCTTATTCTCGATACTCTGAATTAACTACCATCACTTTGTGTTCTCGATGGCCCTTTTTCCGCTTCTAATCTTTATGCTTTATCGAATAGCTGTTTACGATATAAAGACGCACCTGATTAGAGATTTAGATTTGATTATTTTGTTTTTTTCATTGAGCTTGATCTTTAGAATTAATCTTATACTTGGGGCTGTATATTTTTCTATTTTGTTTTTGTTGAACCTATTGACCAGGGCAAGTATAGGTTTTGGAGATTTGAAATTAGCTTTGATTCTTGGATCAGCAATGGGTAGCGTAATTCAATTGGTGATCTCAATTGATATCGCTTGGATCATTGGGGGAGTTTGGGCATTGATCTCCAAAAGAAAATCTATTCCCTTTGCGCCGGCGATGATATTAGGTGCTTTTCTAGGTCAACTTTCGAACGGATTTAGGTAATTATTCACGGGAATCAGTAAGTATCTGCGAGAATACTCTCCTGCCCCGGGATTGGAATCTTAATCATGTTACGTTGGTTAACCGCTGGTGAATCACATGGCCCAGTGTTGTCAGCAATTATCGAGGGATTACCAGCACATATTTCTATCACTACTGCCGATATTGATAAAGAGTTAGCAAGAAGAAGACTAGGTTTTGGTCGTGGAGCTAGGCAAAATTTCGAGGCGGATAAGGTAAGCATTATCGGCGGTGTTCGCCTGGGGCAAACTCAAGGTGGTCCAGTCTCAATTCAAATCGCTAACTCTGAATGGCCAAAGTGGGAAAAGGTCATGAGTGCTGATCCGGTGCCAGATGCAGAGATTAAAACTCTTGCTCGAAATGCACCGTTAACTCGACCACGACCAGGACATGCAGATTTAGTGGGAATGCAAAAATATGATTTTGATGATGCTAGAGCAATTCTAGAGCGCGCAAGTGCAAGAGAAACCGCATCAAGAGTTGCCTTGGGAGCGGTAGCAAAGGCATTTCTAATTCAAAGTGCTGGTATAAATATTATTAGCCATGTTGTCTCTATAGGAAAGATTGCGCTACCTGAGAATTACCGTTTACCTACCTATGCAGATCTTGCAGATATTGATAAAAATGAGGTTCGTTGTGTTGATAAGAAGGTTAGCGCACAGATAATTTCTGAGATCGAACAAGCTCACAAAGATGGCGACACATTAGGAGGCGTTGTTGAAGTTTTGGCGTATAACTTGCCACCTGGATTAGGTTCGCACACCCATTGGGATCGCAGAATTGATGCAAAGTTAGCGGGTGCGATGATGGGAATCCAAGCTATTAAAGGTGTTGAAATAGG
>WLHY01000029.1 GCA_009702465.1 Actinomycetota bacterium | reverse complement strand
CGTAATTACCCAGACAACCACCATCAAGGTGGTGATATGCCAGGCGATAGAGACATTAGCTGCAACTAAGAAGGCTATTGCCGAGCTGGCCAATGCTCCGATTCCCCAAGCGCCATGTAACTTCGGGATAATAATTTTTCCAACTTGGTCTTGCCGATGAAGAGTGTGGCCAGAGCTAGCGATATGGTAAATCGATATTGCAGCACCACTTAGAATGCTGGCAACTACAAATACAAATGGCGATTTGGTATGAGCTAAAACAATGTAGGTGATAGCAACTGCGGTTGAACCGATCTGCATCGCTCTTTTAGCACCAATCCGATGCACAATCTGTCCACCAATTAAAAGCATCACAATTGAACCAATTGAAGCGGTACTTAACAATGTACCGAAGGTGCCATTATTTACATTTAAATTAGCCTTCAAATCTGGAGTCCGTGGGGCAAGTGACATAATCGATAAGCCAAATAGAAAAAATATGTAACTTAAATACCTTCGCTCAACTGATTGAAACTCTGAAGTTTTGAAGTTTTTCAAAAGAGTGCACTCGCCAATTGGCCACGGGCCTTAACCAGCCTTGGATCCGCTGGATCAACTAAATTAAATAACTGAAGCAGGTGGGCCTTGGCCTTATCTCTATCATCGGCAGTAAAGCTTTTCACAGCTGCAATTAATCGATTGAAGGCTGCCTCATAATCGCCTTGGGCTATCTCAATATCAGCACACATCATCTGTGATGTTAAATCATCCGCTTTAGAGTTTTTCAAGGTTAATGCAAAATCTAAACCATTTATTCGGTTCATTAAATCAGCTTGTGCTAATCCAATTGTTGCAACTGGATCATTTGGTTTGCACTTTAGCCAGCTTTGATAAGCTGCTTTGGCAGCTGCATAATCACCCTTCTCCATTGCGGCGTAAGCCGCCTCCTCCTCTGGCTCCATTGGAGTTTCAACAACTGCAGAGTTTTCGGGCGCCTTACCAATACCTTTGCCAGCAGCTAGTTCTAGCAACTTGTTAATAACGAGGCGTACCTGATCTAGTGGTGGTACAGATTCAAATAGTGGAATTACCTGCTCTTGAATGATTGCCATTGCAACTGGAACTGATTGAACCTGCAGCGCTTGTGCAACCGCCGCTTCGGCATCAACATTTACCGTGCCAAGCAGCCAGGTATTTTGATCAGCGCTTTCTAGTTTTCCTAATATTTCTAGTATCTCTTTAGCTTGGGCACTACGCGGTGACCAGCACAGCAAAATAACAACCTTATTATTTGATTCCTTCACAAAATCTGAAACTAAGTTTGCCTGTGTTACCGCTTTACCGTAGGCGATTGTTGATTCACCTGCAGCTGGTGCTTTAAGAGAGTTTAGATCGAAGGCGTTACCAAATTTATTATTTGGCAATCCCGCAAATGGGTTTTTACTCATTTATTTACTAAGACTCCTGAATCCATTCGATACGGTAAAACCTTTTCAATGTAATCCTGAGTGGCAAAATCTAGTCCAACATCACGGCCTAACTTCTCACCTAAGTACCAGCGATTCTCTAGTACTTCGTGAAATAACTGCGCCGGCTCTACCCGACCCTTTAAATCATCTGGAACTTGGTTAACTACCCGACGAAATACATCGGTTAGCCATTGCTTAACCGCTATTGCATGTGGCGTGCTAGGTGGAAACTCACGAGCTTTGTAACGATCATAAGAGGCTAATAATCGCTTTGCTTGTAACTCCTCAGCCTTAAGCCCCATCAACTCCTCTAATCGATTTGCGTGATAGCGAGCAGCAACTAATCTTGGTTGAAACTTAAGAACACCTTTATCACCTTGTGTAGTTACCTCAACCTCTTCAACTGCAAAACCTAAATCTTGTAGCGAACGCATTGCCCGCTCTACCGCCTGCCGATCTGCTGCATCTAATATCTGTGGCTCCTTTAACATCGCCCAAAGCCGGCGATATCTTTTGATTACACCCTCACTTGCGCGGACTGGATCCATATCTGCTTGCAATACACCTGCTGAAGCTAAATCATCTAACTCACCAGCCACATTTACTAATGCAAGTTCTAGATCATGTTCACGTTGGCCATTACTTAAACTCTTTTGAAACTCACCAGTTTCAGCATCTACCAAGTAGGCAGCGAACTCATCAGCATCTCTTCTAAACAAGGTATTTGATAGGGAACAATCGCCCCACCAAAAACCCAACAGATGCATGCGAACTAATAACAAAGCTAATGCATTTGCCATATTTAATACTTCAGCTGGAGTTACCGAACCACTTAAAATAACTCGGTATGGAAGTGAGTACGGCAGATACTTTGTAACTAATGCTGCTGGTAACTCATTGCCATCCTTATCTAATCTGCCTTCAATTACCGCCACCGGTTCAACACAAGGTGCACCTCTTTGATTTAACTCGCGCAGTAATGAGTACTCTCGATTTGAAAACTCAGCGTTGGTCTCTTTAATTGCAAATATCTCACTATTAATTTTTTGCGGATTAGATCTGATTAACCGAACTACGTGGCGAGAGATACCGCGCATTTGAGTGAGCACTTCATCCTCTGGCCACTCCTCTAGCGGCTTATCCCAGGGAAGTTGGGCCAGGGTGGCGATCTCCTCACCTAATCCCTTGATTCGCAAGCCGGTCATGGCCTTATTCTCTCTTATTTGCTACTGCTTATCTGCACTAATAATGGTGAATAGCCAGTTAAAATTGCGATTATGGCAACATTTAAAAAACCACGTTTATCAGCTAAGTTAAAAAGAAGCCGTAAACCAAGAGGTGTGAAGGCGACCGCTGATTACGGAGTCCGTGGTGCACCAATTAATTCAAGCCATCCCTTCTACTTTGGCTTTATGGCGGTTGCTGGTGGATTAATTGCCTTAACACTCCTGAAAGCATTGGCATCGGCCAGTCAAATCTTTATTTTAATTGTTATCTCACTCTTTTTGGCAATTGGATTAAACCCCGCAGTTAATTACTTCCAGCGTCGCAACATGCGTCGGGGTTACGCTGTCGGAGTTGTTGTCGGCTCAGTTTTACTATTTGTGGCATTGTTTATCTGGATTGCTATTCCTCCGCTTCTTGAAGAGATCGACTCCTTTATTGATAACGCACCGCAATTAGTAAATGATTTAAAAAATAACTCGTTAATAAATGATCTTAATAATAGGTATGGAATTATCGATTCCCTCGAAAGTAGGGTTAATTCAGTAATTAAAGATGGCGCCTTTGTTGTAACCGCATTTGGCGGAGTGGTTGGTGTTGGTAGAGCTTTCATCTCTGGGGTTGTTGCAACAATTACAATTTTAGTTTTGACCCTTTACTTCTTATCCTCACTAGATAAGGTAGTAAAGATTGGCCTACGTTTGGTACCAAACTCACGCAGAGATCGAGTAGCAAAATTAACAAATGCAATCATCTCTCGCATTGGCTCCTTTGTAGGTGGGCAAGGAATAATTGCAATTTTGGCCGCACTCTTTATCTTACTTATGGGATTAGCCATTGGAATGCCATATACCGGACCACTTTCGATGCTGGTTTTGGTCTGTGGTTTCATTCCATTAATTGGCCACTTCATAGGCATGACATTTGTTACCTTGGTATCTCTTACAGATTCACCACAAACTGCCTTCATCGCTTTAGCGCTCTACATAATCTATGTGCAGATTGAAAATTATGTAATCACACCAAAAATTATGCGCAGATCTCTTTCACTTCCTGGGCTTGTAACAATCATTGCCGCACTACTTGGTACAAGCTTGCTTGGCCTAGTTGGCGGTTTGCTTGCAGTTCCAATTGCAGCCGCAGTGTTGTTGATTCTTGATGAGGTTGTATTTCCAAGAGCAGATAACTCTTAAATCTCCTCCGGCAGTGGCAATCTACTTGGTGCAATAACTTTTACAATCTCACTTAACACTAAGTAAACCATCGGCTCACCCACCCAAAGATGTTTAGCACCTGCGACATCAATCTCTTTTAGATTAGGTACTTTAGAAAATCTCACTTGCGCGGCTTCTGGTTTTAAATAATCATCATGCTCTGGAACAAGTGTGGTGATTGGCCGGCCATCCTTTGCCCAAAAGGCTAAATCTTCATCAGTTGTTGCAAGCAGTGGTGGACTAAGAAGAATTAACTCTTTAATTCGGCTGTCACGGGCATACATAAGTGCCAGTTCAGTTCCAAAGGACCAACCGGCAACATATAAATCTTTAACTTTTAACTCATCAAAACAGTAATCAATTGCGGCCAGGACATCTAATTTTTCACTTCGACCTTGATCAAACTCGCCATCGCTCTTACCCGCTTCGCTCTCAGTGCCTCGAGTGTTAAATCTAATTATTTGAATGCCAGCCATTGCTGGTAACCGATTTGCTGCCTTCTTGTAGATATGTGAATCCATCATTCCCCCACCAGATGGGTTTGGATGCAGCATTAATAATGAGCCAGTTATCTCACCGATTGGGGTAGCAACCTCACCAATTAAATTAAGGCCATCTGCGGTTTTAATGGTGATAGGCGTGCGAATTGCCGGCAGAACTGTACTTGGGCGGATTAACTCTGACACAAAAGCAGTTTACTCTTACCTCATGAGTTCAACCGCCACATTTGCAAAACATGATCCAACTACTGGTGAGGTAATTGCCCAGTATAAAAATTTCACACCAGATGAGGTTTTTGCAACTGTTGCATCAGCCAAAGAGGCGGCAATTGATTGGCAAGCACTTGATTTTAAAGGACGAAAAAAAGTTCTGCTCAAGTGGGCAGCGTTGTTAACCTCTCGTGTTAAAGAGATTGCGCATTTGATTGCTGTTGAAACTGGCAAGCCAGTAAGTGATGCCACATTAGAAGTATCTATTGCAATTGATCATTTAGCTTGGGCAGCCAAAAATGCCGAAGAGATTATGCAAACTCAGAACCGTGCATCTGGAATGTTGATGTTTAATATGAAGGCACAAGTTCAGCGATCACCACTTGGTGTTGTTGGCGTGATTGGTCCGTGGAATTATCCAATGTTTACGCCAATGGGCTCTATCGCTTATGCATTAGCTGCTGGAAATACAGTCGTGTTTAAACCATCTGAGTTCACACCAGGTGTTGGTAAGTGGTTAGCCGATACCTTTATTGAGGTCGCACCATTTGCTGCCATCTTTACAACTGTGACTGGAACACCAGAGGTTGGCCGGGCGCTAACTGAGTCAGCAGTTAACAAAATTTCATTTACTGGATCAACTAGAACTGCAAAAAAGGTTGCAGCAGCCTGTGCTGAAAGAATGATTCCGGTCGTGCTTGAGTGTGGTGGCAAAGATCCAGTAATTGTGGCGGCCGATGCTGATGTTAAATTAGCGGCAGAGCAATCATTATGGTCGGCCATGGCAAATGCTGGTCAATCATGTATTGGTGCAGAACGTGTTTATGTTGTGCAATCTGTTGCTGATCAATTTATTGAAGAGATCACTAAGCAAGCAAAAAAGCTTGAGGCTGGCAAGAATTACGGCCCAGCAACTATGCCGACGCAATTAAATGTAATCCAATCTCACCTAAGTGATGCAGCAGCCAAAGGTGCCAAGTTTGCATTAGGTGGCACAGACTCAGTTCGTGCGCCATTTGTTGAACCAGTAATCATGTTAGAGGTCCCAGAGAGTTCGACCGCTATGAGTGATGAAACCTTTGGGCCAACCCTTGCGATTAATCGAGTCTCATCAGTTGAAGAGGCGATCGCATTATCAAATGCCAGCAATTATGGTTTAGCTGCTGCAGTATTTTCGCGGCGCCAAGGTGAGCGAATTGCCAGCCAATTGCAATGTGGCATGGTCTCAATTAACTCTGTATTTTTATTTGCCGCCGTTGCCACAGTTCCATTTGGTGGAGTTAAGGACAGTGGCTATGGACGCATCCATGGTGCGGAAGGGCTGTTGGAGTACACCTACGCCAGAACTGTTGTTAAACCAAGATTTAGATTGCCAATTACCTTTACCTCATTTAAGAGATCAAAGTTGGCAGATCTAGTGGTAATTAAATTAATTAAATCTTTGCATGGAAAACGCAAGATTAATTAGTAGGTAGCTCGCCCGCCTGAGATATCAAAGGTAAAGCCAGTTGTAAATGAGCAAGCCTTTGATGCCATGAATGCAAGTATCTCTGCAACCTCATCAGCTTCACCTAAACGACCGGCTGGAATCTTTGCGATCATGTAATCAAGTAACTCTTGTGAAGTATTTTCATTAATTGGGGTTTTAATTACCGCAGGTGCAAGTGCGTTAATTGTTATTCCCAGAGTTGCAACCTCTTTTGCAACACCTTTAACAAAACCGATCAGTCCAGATTTGGAGGTGTTATACGGTGACATCTTTGGATTTCCCTCTTTACCGGCAATCGATGCCACCTGAGCAATTCGGCCATACTTTTGGGATTTCATAATTGGAAGCACCGCTTGAGTTAACCAGATCGCGCCATATAGATTTACTGCAATAACCTTTTCAAAATCAGGCCACTTAATATTTTCCACAAATTCAGAGGTTGGTCCTGGATAACCTGCGCAATTAATTAGCGCATCAATTCGCTTATGTTTACTTTGAATATCTGCAATTACTTTAAATACCGCAGCTTGATCTGAAATATCTAGCTGATAGGAGTAATCAGATCCGGTTAAACCATCTTTATTCAAATCTAAAGCGATCACAGTTCCGCCACGGGATGCGATTAATTGGGCGGCCGCTTTACCGATGCCGCTAGCGGCACCAGTGATTACGATTACCTGATTTTCAAATGAATTGCGCTCAAAGGATGAGATTTGGGTTGTCATGGTTTCCATATCCTACTTGGCTAAGTAGGCTACATCTATAACTTTTCAGCAAAAGATCTCATTGATTGGAGCGTCATGGCTATTAAAAAATCGGTGACCAAAACCACCTCAAACTCAAAGTGGCCCAGCACCCGCGATGCGGCTGGTCCAATGAAGCGATCAATCGGAATATTAAATAAGCAAAAGATCCAAAGCCAGGATGCTGATGGATTGCCTGAATCAGCTAAACGGTTTGCCGATGGCGCACGGTACAAGATCGAGATTCCATCTGTTGAAGGTCCAGCCGCATTT
Organism: Actinomycetota bacterium; assembly: GCA_009702465.1. Classification (GTDB taxonomy): domain Bacteria; phylum Actinomycetota; class Actinomycetes; order Nanopelagicales; family Nanopelagicaceae; genus Nanopelagicus. The sequence continues at coordinate 2,073 of WLHY01000029.1, read as the reverse complement.
AAAACTGTTTTAGATGAAGCGAAAAAACATAAGTTAATCATTCATCGCATCTCACAAGGCTCTGGCATCATGATGCAAACCGATGATGAGATCAAACAGATGGTTGCAATGGGCAAGAAGGAGAAGATTGAGGTCTGCTTATTTGTTGGACCGCGTGCTGCTTGGGATATTGGAAAGCAGGTTTCAGCATCAGCTGGCGTGATTGCATCTCCAACATTGCGTGGCACCGATCAACTTCGCTTTGCGTTAGAGGATGTAATTCATGGTGTAAATCTTGGATTGCGTTCAGTTTTAGTTGGAGATCTTGGCCTGCTTAAAGTTTTAGGTGAGGCGAAGCGTAAAGGTGATCTGCCTAAGGATTTAATCTTAAAAACCTCAGTTGCAATGATTTGTAATAATGCTGCCACCGCTGCGCTGCTAGAAGATCTCGGCGCATCTACCCTTAATCTGGCAACTGATTTATCTCTTCAACAAATTGCCACCATTCGTGCCCAAGTTGATTTACCACTTGATGTCTACGTTGAAGGTCCAGATGATTTTGGTGGTGCAGTTCGCCACTATGAAGCACCAGATTTAGTTCGCATTGCTGCACCAATCTATTTGAAATTTACCATCCGAAACTCACCTGGTTTATATCCATCAGGAGCCCATATTCAAGGATTGGTTGAATCATCAGCAAAAGAGCGTGTTCGTAGAGCAGCCATCAGTAAAGCAATTATTGATCGGTATGGCTTTAAAAAATAATATGGCAAAGTTATTAATCTTTGGTGGCACCGGTGCGCTTGGCTCAGCGATCGCTGCCAAGTTTGCAAGTGAGGGTTATGAGGTTGTTTTTGGAGTTAGAACTATCACCGATTCCAAGGTGCAGTTTCAACTTCCATTAACCGCAGGGCCGGTACCAGATCTACTTAAGGGCCAAATCTTTGATGCAGTTGTCTTTGCTCAAGGTGCCAACATTAATGACTCAGTAATCAGCTCATCCATTGCCGATCTAAACCGCTTATTTGAAGCAAATGTCACATTTATCTCTGAGACAGCAAAGGTATTACTAGCTAATAATTTAATTAAACAAAAGGGCAAGATTGTAATTTTAAGCTCTCTCTGGGAGCAGTTAACTAGACAGGAGAAGATGGCCTACACCGTTACTAAGGCTGCAGTTGGTGGCTTGGTTCGTTCGATGGCGGTAGATCTTGGAAATTCAAAGGGCATCTTGGTAAATGGATTACTACCCGGCATAGTTGAAACACCAATGGCGCGTGGCTTGTTAAGTAATGCGCAGATTGAGAATATTGAGGCGCAAACACCGGGACACAAATTAACTGTTCCGACTGATATTGCAAATGCTACTTACTTGCTTGGCTGTGAAGATAACACTGCAATCTCTGGTCAATCATTATTTGTTGATTTTGGATTCTCAATCGCTCGAGTTATCTAGTAAAAATGAGCACTGAGTTACTTACTGAAGATACCGTTCTCTCCTATTTAATAGAGAAAGAGATTATCTCCGCAACTGATGAAGCCGAGGTTGAAGTTCTAACTGGTGGTGTATCTAATGTTGTATTGGCTATCACTACTAAAGATAAAAAAATGGTGTTAAAGCAGGCGCTAGCAGAGCTAATGGTTGCGCAAAAATGGGAGGCGGATCAACGCCGAGCAATTGTTGAGGCTAATGCGATCGCCTTGTTTCATAAGTTAAGTCCAAATCAAGTTCCAAACTTAGTATTTTTAGATCCAGAGCGATTTATCTTAATTTTAGATCGAGTTCCAGTTGGTAGCACAGTTTGGAAGAGTGATTTATTGAGTGGGGTAATCAATCCAGATGTAGCGCATGTATTGGGAACCACCCTTGCGCAGTGGCACAACTTTGGTGAAAAGGATAAAGCGGCCAGAATGCAATTTATGGAGGATTCACTCTTTGAACAATTACGAATCGATCCATTCTACCGTTTTGTAGCTGCAAAAAATGAGTTACTCAATCCAGTGATTACCCGATTAATTAATGAGCTAGAGGGAGATAAAACCACCATCGTGCATGGGGATTTCTCACCGAAAAACATAATGGTTGGCATGGAT
>WLHY01000028.1 GCA_009702465.1 Actinomycetota bacterium | reverse complement strand
GGTCTTGCAAAATCTGCAGCCACTGAATTACTGCTGCCTAATGCACGCAAGGTATTGGCTCGCTCTTGGGCTGAAATTCCAGTTGTACGCTCTCTGATTAGATCAACACTGACTGTAAATGCAGTTGAGTGGTTATCCTCATTGCGCTTAACCATTGGTGGCAACTTCAATCGCTTCGCAGTTACGCTATCCATCGCAGCACAAATAACACCAGATGTGTACCGGACCATAAAGGCGATCTGTTCGGTAGTTGCAGATTGTGCCAAGAGAACTAAATCTCCCTCATCCTCGCGATTTTTATCATCGGTAACAATCAGGAACTTTCCAGCTTTAAATTGCGATAGCGCGGTTGTTAAATTACTCATGATTTATCACCACGTTCGATTAATCGCTCTACATACTTAGCGATTACATCTACCTCGACATTTAGGTAATCATCAACCTTTTTACTAGATAGGTTGGTGTTAGCTAAAGTTTCTGGGATCAACCAAACTGTTACCTGATTTTTTGCATCAGCTAACTCACCCACTGTTAATGAGACACCATCTAATGCGATCGAGCCTTGTGCAACTACATACTTCATTAACTTATCAGGCAGTTTCAGATCTACTCGCTGCCACTTTGGCTCTTGGGTAATAGCAACAATCTGCGCTAAGCCATCAACATGGCCCTGCACAATATGCCCACCTAGGCGGTCTTGGGATTTGGTGGCAAGCTCTAGATTTACCGCATCTGCCACAACTAATTTACCGATGCTAGATAGATTTAAAGTTTGCACCATTACATCAACGGCAAATGAGTTGTTATCAAACTCAGTAACAGTTAAACAAACACCATTTACGCTAACGGAATCCCCTACCTTAATCTCAGTCGTAATTGGTGGGCAGGTGATACTTAAGCGGGCACTGGTATCTGCTTGTTCAATCTTTGCTACCTTGCCAACATATTGGATTAAACCGGTAAACATTACTTGACCCCCGCATTTACTTTGGCAGGGATTTGATAGGTAAGTTTTAGATCAGATTCAATTACCTCATTAGAGATTAAAGTTAAATCAAGGCGATCGCTGATATTTCTTATCCCGATGTCTGCGATTGAGTTAGTGCCACTGCCAAAAATGGTAGGAGCTAGGTACAAAATAACTTCGTCAATAATTCCAGCTGCCAATAATGCACTGCCCAGGATTGGACCAGATTCAACTAGCACTCGGTTAAAGCCCGCCTGATTTACAAACTCAATTAGGGCTGAGATCTCTTGAGATTTAATCAGCTCTGTCGGTGCATCATCATTCAAAATCTTTGCGGCTGGATCAATCGCACTTATTCCCATCACAATTCGGTGGGGATTTTTGCCCGTGCCTTTGCTGGTTAAGGTTGGGTTATCTGTAATCACTGTTTTAGTTGAGGTCAAGATCGCATCTGCTTGGCTGCGCATCTTTGCAACATCTGCTCGTGAATCACTGGATGTGATCCACTTTGAACTGCCATCAGCGGTGGCAACCTTGCCATCAAGGGTGGATGCAATCTTCCAGATAAATCTTGGTCGATTATTTACTAATTTGCTTAGCCAATCTTGATTTACTGCTTGCGCACTCTTTGCCAACAACCCAGCTTCAACTTTGATACCAGATTCACGCAACTTAACTGCACCCCCTGCTGCGATTGGATTTGGATCAGTTACGGCGTAAATTACATTTTTCATTCCAGATTTAATGATGGCATCTGTGCAGGGTGGGGTTTTACCGGTGTGATTACATGGCTCCAGTGTTACAAATAATCTGGCACCCTCTGGAATCTCGCCAGCATCTTTAATTGCTAAAACTTCTGCATGCTCAGCGCCTTGATGAAATCCTTCACCAATTATCTGACCATCTTTATCTGCGATTACTGCACCAACAATTGGGTTTGGAAAGGTTTTGCCTAAGCCAAAGCAGGATAGATCAATTGCCCGTTGCATCAATTGTTGATCCTGCATTTTGCCCTCCAGTTGAAAACTTTGTGTCGCGTTTTCGGGGGCAAGGCAAATACAAGCAGCGTGTACCCAGGTTGAGTACACATCAGTTGGATTTCTCTCATCCGGACTTTAACCGTCGGTTCGGGAATTTCACCCAATCCACCGGTCAATGGCTTTGACCGGGTCGCAGACTTTAACTGCCGGTTCGGAATTACACCGACCCCGAAATACAACACCGTAATTCTAGCCCAAATGGGGATACCCTGATCACATGAAAAAAGAGATCACACATAACAGCCTACGTAAGTTAAATATCTACGCTGGATTGCTGCACACAGCACAAATGGCAGCGGTCTTAATGTTGAGCAGTGATTTTGCTCTGCCAATCAACGCCACATATATGTCTGGCCCGCCAGGAACAACCTTTGATCCGCAGGTTACATTATTTGAAACACCAATCGGTTTAACAGTTGCAATCTTCCTAGGATTATCAGCTCTTGCCCACTTTATTGTTGCTTCACCAAGATTCTTCCCACGTTACAGCGCAGGCCTCTCTGCGCAACGAAATTACTTCCGCTGGGTGGAGTACGGAGTTAGCTCATCAGTAATGGTGGTCTTAATTGCACAGGTAACTGGTGTTGCCGATGTAGTTGCGATCATTTCATTATTTGGTGTTAACGCATCGATGATCTTGTTTGGTTGGTTACAAGAGAAGTATGAGAACCCAGGAAATGGTGGCTGGCTACCATTTATCTTTGGCTGCATAGCTGGAGCGGTTCCATGGCTAGCAATCTTGTTCTATGTATTCTCAATTGGTGGTACTGGCAGTGAATCAGCACCAACCTTCGTCTACATAGTCGTGCTTACGATCTTCCTATTCTTTAACTCATTTGCACTAGTTCAGTGGCTGCAATACAAGAAGGTTGGCAGGTGGAGCAATTACCTAAATGGTGAGCGCACCTACATCACCTTGTCACTTCTTGCTAAATCAGCGCTGGCTTGGCAAATATTTGCAAATACATTAATTCCAGTTTAATTACTTGCGTTTAAGTCGGCGAAGGGATTTCTTAATCTCTCTTCGCCTGGCTCGCTCAGCCTTAATTGATGGTGAGTCAAAGGTCCAACGCAATAATGGAATAAAGATTAGCAGCGCCACGAAACCACCTAGGCTTTGAAGAAAGAGCGCATTATTTATTCCGCCAAGCATGCATGAACTATAACCAAATAATAAGATATGGAAATGGCCACAGCGGATCGCAAATCTCACTTCCCATCGATTGAGAAGAGATATGGCATGCCAATGGCACATTGGTTTAAGCAGATGGAACGGGTTGCTGGCAAAAAGTATCCAGAACAGATTTCTTTCCTGCGAGAGAGCCACGGATTTTCGCAAGCCCATGCCAACGCCTTAGTTATGTATACACGTGGCTCAAAGAGTGCAAAGAGATTTAATACCCTTGATCAATATCTAGCGCCATTTGATCCAGTAAAGAAGAAGACGGTTAAAGCAATATTTAAAGCGGCTAAGGCTAAGTATCCCAAGATGGAGATTGTGATCGCCTGGAATCATCCAATGCTTAAGTTAGGTGATGATTACATACTAGGAGTCTCGGTATTAAAAAATCATATTTTGCTTGGCCCATGGGGCGATAAGGTAATAACGCGATTTGCTGATCGATTGGTGGATTACAAGACCAATAAGAAAACTATCCAAGTGCCGGTTGACTGGAAGGTAAATGCTAAGTTGCTGCAGGATATTGTTAAGGTTCGAGTAAAAGAGCTGTAATTAGATCTTTACCACCGCATCAATTATCTCTTCAGGTGTTGCCCCCTCTTTTACCTCTTGGCCAACATTGGTTGGTATTCCATTTAATTGGGCAGTTGCAAGAAGTGTCATCTGTGCTGCAATCTCAGTCATCCAAAAGAGTGAGCTAGGGCCGGCGCGATCAAAGATTCGTTGTGCCTGTGCCAGTTGATCATCATTAAACTTCTCTCGATCATTTTTATCATCATCTAAAACACGCAGCAGGTAATTCTTAATATCCAAAGCAATCCCTGTGGCATCACTGGAGGATTCAAGGAGATCCTTTAACTCAGTATCTAGGCTTTTCTTCTTTCGCTTCTTGCGATTTAGAAAGAGGTAGATCAAGGTGAAGAGGAATAGAAACTCAAACATCGGCACTCCTTGCAGTGGTTAGGAGAGAAAGTTAGCAACTGCTACCGACAGTAACGCTTTGATCCCTATCTGTTGAATAGGTGGGATAGAGTCGCTTTATGATCAAGGCAGCTGGCTCGATTGCAGGTATTGCACTAGTTCTGGTTTATGCGATCGGCTCTGGCCTCTGGGTCAATACTGGTGATAATTGGTATCGATCCTTAAACGCCCCAAAATGGCAGCCACCTGATTTTATCTTTGGCGTAATTTGGCCGTACAACTTTATTGTTTTAGGAGTTGCCGCGGTAAATGTTTCGCAACGTCTTAGTACTGGTTGGGTGATTACTTACCTAGGTATCTTTGCGGTCAGCATCGCCTGCGCTTTAACTTGGGCTTATCAATTTTATCAACCACATAATTTATCGGCTGCCTCTGCGGCATTAACCCTGGTTGCCATCCTAACGATTCCATTATTAATTATCGCCTTTAAGGTTTCAGTAGGCATTGGTCTGCTATTGGTGCCATACCAAATTTGGGTCTCAATCGCTTCATTTCTTAGTTGGAATTACGCCCGACTTAATTAATCTTTAAGACAGCTATCTAGCAACTTACTGATTGCCGCTTTCTCTGGCGGTGTTACCCACAACCTGTACCTCTCTTTAACTAAAACTTGGCGTGTAACGTAAGTGCACCGGTAGGACTTATATGGTGGCAACCAGGTAGCCGCATCACCATCACCCTTTTGCCGATTTAATCTAAAATCAACAGCAATGAGATTAAGTGGATCATTGGCAAAGTTTGTTCGCTGCAGAGTGGTTAATTGAAAGCCACCGGTCTGCCAAGCATTTGATAGCGCAACCACATGGTCGATATCAATATTTGATGAGGATTGGCTTAGATCAAAGATAATCTCTTTATTGCTGAAAGGGTCTAATAATCTGCCGGCAATTACCTTGCAATTATCACTACCTGCACTAAAGACAACCATCGTTAGATCTCGCTTTAAAATATCATTTCTGGCATCACAACCATTGCGATCTGGATCCCGCCAATGTGGAAATTTATCTCGGCTATACCCACTCTTTGGTGCGCGACCTTTGACTGGCAACTTATTTAATGAGCTTAATGCCGCTTCATATTGAGATTTATTAGCTGGTGAATTAGCGGTCGAACTTTCAACCCCAGTTGCTGGTGAGATAGGAATTAATAGAGCGGTGATTAATAAGGTAGATCCAAACCGTCTCATCTAATTAGTTTACTGGCAGATAAAGCTAAATACTTATAAGGTGAAGATTAAAGCGATCATAACGACAGAGGTAATTGGCAGCGCTTGAATCAACGCTTGTAATGTTGAGATTAAATGCGCCGGCCCATTGCGTCGATGTGAGAATGCACCAAGCACAGAGATTATGACTGGATAGGTAGATAAAGCACCAGAGACTCTTGAGCCCAAAGTGTTTGCAACACCTGTTAAAACCAAGATTAGAACCATGGTAGTCAGCAACCTCACTGGTAACTCCCACTTAGGCGCCGTTACCTTATCTACCGGTTTTTCATAAGCTGGAAAGAGTGCCAGCGCGATCGCCCAAAGAAAGAATAAGGAGATCATTGCACCAATATCTGAAAAGTTAATTTGATTGAAGATATAACCGCTTATACAAACTGCAATGGTGGCAACTGTGATCGCCCTGCCCCACTTAAGATTTCCAGCAGCTAATGCATAAACATAAGAGAAAATAATTAAGGATAATTGGCCAATTAAGACGCCAACAGCTGCAGTTTTGGCAAAGGATTGACCCTCTTGTAAGCCAACAATTAAAACAAAGGGGCCGGTAGTAAGAGGTAGGCCAAGAAATAAGCCACCCATTCGAGCGCTGTATCTACTTTGCAGGATAGAGATGATCCAGACAAAAAATGGTGCTAAAAATAACTTTAACGCCAGCAGTAATGTCACAGTAATTCAATTTTTCGAGCTAGTGCGCCATCTACCATTGCATGCAACTTGGTGCCCTCTGGCAAATACTCCTGGGAAATAATCTCACCACGCTCATGTACCGCACTTACTAGATCGCCACGATTAAATGGAATTACGACATTAATCTCAACCTTTGGCTTTGGCAGAGCAGCCTCTATCGCCTTAATTAAATTATCGACGCCGTAACCGGTGCGCGCTGAAATTGCATAAGCATTTGATTCACGGCGAAGTAGCTCCATTACTACCTCTGGCTTTGCAACATCGGCCTTATTAATTGCGATGATCTCCATGATCTCACCGCCACCAATATCATCAATTACCTCTCGAACGGCACGGATCTGCTCCATTGGATCTGGGTGGGCACCATCGACTAGGTGCACAATTAAATCCGCCTCTGATACCTCTTCCAGTGTTGATTTAAAGGCTTCAACTAATTGGTGCGGCAGATGTCGAACAAAACCAACTGTGTCAACCAATGTATAGATTCGACCATCATGTGTTTGCGTCTTACGAACTGTTGGATCTAAGGTGGCAAACAAAGCATTCTCAACTAACACACCAGCACCAGTTAGGTGATTTAGTAGTGATGATTTACCAGCATTTGTGTAACCAGCAATTGCAACTGATGGAATATTGTTTCGCCGGCGCTCATTGCGTTTAGTATCTCGAGATATCTTCATCTCTTTAATCTCGCGGCGTAACTTTGCCATCTTGTCATTAATGCGGCGACGATCTGTTTCAATCTTGGTCTCACCTGGTCCGCGACCACCAATTCCACCTGCTTGGCGAGATAGTGAATCACCCCAACCACGAAGTCGCGGCAACATATATGACATCTGCGCTAACTCAACTTGGGCCTTACCCTCACGACTCTTTGCATGCTGTGCGAAGATATCTAAAATCAACGCAGTTCGATCAATTACCTTTACCTTAACCTTTTGTTCAAGGGTGCGAAGTTGCGCAGGTGATAACTCACCATCACAAACAACTGTATCTGCACCAGTTGCAACAACCGCTTGGCGAACCTCAGTTACCTTACCTGAGCCAATAAATGTTGCCGAGTCTGCTTTATCTCGTCGCTGGATTAGACCTTCCATAACTTGTGAGCCAGCAGTTTCAGCAAGAGCTGCTAACTCCTTTAATGAGTTCTCGGCATCAAGTGCGCTGCCTTGGGTCCAAACTCCAACTAGAACTACCTTCTCTAACCTTAATTGGCGATACTCAGCATCACTAACATCTTGTAACTCAGTAGAAAGACCAGCAACCCGGCGCAGTGCCTGGCGATCTTGTAAATCCTGTTGTTTACTTTCAACATTTTCAGATGATTCATACTCTGCAACCGCTTCGGCATTTTCCCGAATTAAGGTTTCAATATCTAAATTATCATTACCTGTTTTATCAATCACAAATACTTATCCAATTCAACATCCTTCTCAATAACCGCTGGCCCAATCAATGTGGCGTTGCTGTGGCCATCAATCTCTACAATTAATTGACCGCCTGGTGGATTAATAATCCATTTAATTGGTAGTGATTTTTTGCTTTCAATAGTTGCAGCAAGTGCAACCGCGCAAGTGCCGGTGCCACATGATTGTGTCTCACCAACCCCACGTTCAAAGACCCGCATCTTTAACTGATTGTCGCCAGTAAATTGCACAAACTCAACATTTACACCCTCTGGGTAGGCATCTGCTGGTGTTACTGCTGGCGCGGTTTTTAAATCTCCAACCTTGGATAAATCATCAACAAATACAACAGCATGCGGATTTCCCATATCAATATTTAAACCGCGGTAAGTATTTCCACCTTCAACCGCGTTAATCTCACCTGCTACCTGAGATACCTGCCCCATGTTGACTGAGATATCACCAGTATCTGGCACCGCTAAAAACTTTCGACCAGCGCGGGTATTTATTGAATAGATGCCACTTGGTTGATGATTGCGCTCTTGCAGGTAACGAGCCATTACTCGAATCCCGTTGCCACACATCTCAGCGATCGAGCCATCAGCATTTCGATAATCCATAAACCATTGATTGTTCTCTTTAGTAATTCTAATAAAGCCATCTGCACCGATACCGGTATTGCGATCACAGATTCGCTTTACCTGCTCTGCTGAAAAGGTTAATTTATCTTCACCATCAAATACCAGCACAAAATCATTGTGGGTGCCGTGACCGTATGTGCCTAAAACCATTAATTAATACTAACCAATAGCTTTTCCATACGCGCCGCCAAAGTATCAGGTGCCAACCATTTAATTCGATCATCCCGAGAGAACCAGGTCTCCTGCCTTCTGGCGTATGCACGAGAAACCCGTTTAGTCTCCTCTTTCGCAAACTCTTCAGTAGATTCACCATTTAAGTAATCCATTATTTGTTTATACCCCAACGCCATCTTCGCAGTTGTTGCATCCTCTAATCCCTTTGTCATCAGCAGGGAAACCTCACGGGCAAAACCTTTATCCCACATATCCTCAACTCGCTTATCAATTCGGGCATCTAGATTCTCTCGATCTAGTACTAAACCAAATTGTTGAGCTGCTGGATATCTGCTGCTCTCCTCTCTTGGCAGATTGGCGGTAAATGGCTTTCCAGTTAACTCAATCACCTCTAGCGCTCTAATTACCCGACGAATATTCTCCTTTGGAATTGCTACCGCAGCAGCTGGATCTAACTTTGATAAGCGTTGATGCATTACATCATTGCCAAGTTTTTCCGCCTCATCGGTAATCTGCTGGCGCACCTTTGGATCGGTATCTGGAAAATTTAACTCATCTAATATCGCCTTTATATATAGGCCGGTGCCACCAACTACAACAACAGATTTACCTGCTGCAATTAATTCATCAATTTTGGTTCTTGCTAAATTTTGATACCAAGAGACATTTGCCTCCTCTTTGATCTCAAGTAAATCAATTAAATGATGGGGCACGCCATCGCGCTCGGCCAGGGTTAATTTAGCAGTGCCAATATCCATTCCCTTGTAAAGCTGCATGGAATCGGCATTAATGATCTCTGCATCAATCTGCTTTGCGACCGCTACCGCTAAATCACTTTTGCCAGTTGCGGTGGCGCCACAAATAATTATTAAACTCATAGAGATTTAAGTGAGGCAAGTGTTGGTATGCCTAGCAAAATCTTCTTATCTCCCTGCTCATCTACCCAAGCGGTATGAGCATCTC
>WLHY01000027.1 GCA_009702465.1 Actinomycetota bacterium | reverse complement strand
GCAGCTCTTGATGGTAAAACTGCGTTGCAGGAGTTGGCAGCTTCAATTGGTCTGACATCACCTGAGTATGAGATCGGTGAGTCTGGTCCAGATCATGACAAGAGTTTTACTGCAGTTGCGATTTTAAGTGGTGAACGCTTCCCGCAAGGTATTGGAAAGAGCAAGCGAGAGGCTGAGCAGGCAGCAGCGAAATTAGCTCATGAGGTGTTAGCAACCCGAAAAAGGTAAAGATGCCGGAGTTACCAGAGGTTGAAACTGTACGTGCTGGACTTGCTAAGCATGTAATTGGCAAGAAGATTTTAAGTGCAGAAACCTTTCACTCCAGAGCACTTAAGCCAGCCTCCATTGCCCCAGTTTCTGCATTAATCGGTAGCAAAATCTTGGATGTAAAGCGAAGAGGAAAGTTTCTTTGGTTATCTCTTGATCGCCCAATCTGCCTAGTTGTACACCTTGGTATGAGTGGGCAGTTACTAGTGCAACCAAGCGCAACAAGAGCACATAAGCACATTCGAGCAGAGTTTGGTTTATCTGCGGGTAGATTTGCTAAGCCCGGCCATCAAATTAGATTTGTTGATCAACGCACCTTTGGTTGGGTAAGTGTTGAAGAGTATGTAGATGATGTGCCAATCTCTGTTTCCCATATTGCGCTAGATCCCTTTGAGGAAAAGTTTGATCTGGCAGCTTCAATTAATAAGATAAAAAGAAGAAAATCTGCGATCAAACCAACCTTGTTAAATCAGGAGATTATTAGTGGGATTGGAAATATTTATGCTGATGAGGCGTTGTGGCGCAGCAAGATTCATCCAGAGGTAATCTGTGAGGATTTAAGTAAAGCTGAGATAAAACGAGTTGTTAATAATGCGGTAGAGGTTATGCGGGAGGCGATTGATGCTGGTGGCACCTCATTTGATGAGCAGTATAAAAATGTAAATGGCGAGAGTGGGTACTTCGAAAGATCACTCGCCGTGTATGGCCAAGAGGGTGAGCCATGCCCCAGATGTGGCAGCGCAATCGCCAGAATCGCCTTTGCTAATCGCTCATCACACCTTTGTCAGCGTTGCCAGCGGTAGGTAGCGGTAATTTCGAGCAGTTTTTGGATAGGTTGCGCCTATGTATTTGAAGAGTATGAATCTGAAGGGGTTTAAATCCTTCGCCTCTTCGACCACTCTAAATTTTGAACAGGGCATTACCTGTGTTGTTGGTCCAAATGGTTCTGGAAAATCAAATGTTGTTGATGCCCTCTCCTGGGTAATGGGAGAGCAAGGTGCCAAATCTTTACGTGGTGGCAAGATGGAGGATGTAATTTTCGCCGGCACAAGTGGGCGTGCACCCCTTGGTCGAGCCGAGGTCTCAGTAACAATTGATAATGCCGATGGTGTGCTACCAATTGATTTTTCTGAAGTAACTATTACCCGTGTCTTGTTTAGAAATGGTGCATCTGAGTACCAGTTAAATGGCGAAACAACTCGCTTGCTGGATATTCAAGAGTTGCTCAGTGATAGTGGTATTGGTCGAGAGATGCATGTAATTGTCGGACAAGGCCAGTTAGATGCAATTTTGCTGGCAAATCCAGAGGAGCGCAGAGCCTTTATTGAAGAGGCGGCTGGTGTATTAAAGCATCGAAAGCGCAAAGAGAAGGCGATTAGAAAATTAGATTCAATGCAAACAAATTTGGCACGTATTCAGGATCTAACTGTCGAATTACGGCGTCAATTAAAACCACTTGGCAAGCAAGCTGAGGTTGCTCGCAAAGCCTCGATAATTCAATCTGATGTGCGTGATGCAAAGCTTCGCTTATTAGCTGATGATCTAATCACCTTGAAAAATTCCTCAAGCGTGGAGGAGGCGGATGAAAACTCATTGCGCGCTCGCAAAGAGTTAGTTGAATCTGAGTTAGAGGGTATGCGATTACGGGAAGAGCAGCTTGATTTAAACTCAGCTACTGAAAATCCATTACTGGTTAAAGCACAAGAGAATTTCTATCGCTTAACAGCGCAGCGTGAGAAGTTTCGTGGAATTCAAAATCTCGCATCAGAGCGTGCCCGATTTTTATCAGAAGAGGCAGAAGAGGCAAGATCTGCCGGTCGTGATCCAGATGCCCTTGATGCTGAAGCACAAATTCTTCGTAGCGAGCAACAAGGCTTTGAGCGAGATTTAAATGCTGCCCAATCACAATTATTTATTGATACCAATGCGCTAAAGGAGATTGAAGAGAAGTTATCACTAGAGGAGAGTTCAGTCTCTGCCTCACTTCGCGCAATCGCTGATCAACGAGAAGGAACTGCTCGACAAGAGGGTCACATCAACGGCTTAAAATCTAGAATTGATGCAACAAATGCCGAGGTAACTCGATTAACAACAGCACTCAATGAAGCAAACTCAAGATTGAAGGGGTACCAAGAGGATTTTGCATTACTAGAAACTCAGATTGCAAGTGTTGGTGCAGCTGAACCTGGGCTTGATTCACAATTTGAAAATGCTAAGCGCGAGCTAGCAAGTGCCGAAAACCTTTTTGAGCAGGTTAAAGAGCGCCGCGATGCAGCTGAAAAGTTACGTGCTGGCTCACTTGGTCGGTTATCTGCATTTAAAGAGATCATAGATCTAGTTCGCACTTCAAATAATCCTGATTTAATTGCCAAGATTGATTCCTTAACCGCAAGCGCTGAGAGTGAGGTCGGCAAATTATCTGCAGATTGTGATCGAATTAAATTTGAGATTACCTCAGCCCAAGATGTAATCACGGCTGCTCAATCAACTTATGATCAACTGTTAGCAAAGCTAAATGAATCTGATGCGCGAATGAATGGTTTGGCAGAGCAGATGGCGGTAGCTGGACAAAATGTAAAGAGTGCACATGCAGAGATTGAACGTTTAGTTTTATCAATAACTGAAGCCACCGGCCAGCGCACATCTGATGAACGTGATTTAACCGCGGCAATCTCACAATTTGAGTCACAATCTGAACCACGAGAGCCAGATTTAACTCATCTTGAGGATTTACGAACTCAAGTATCTAATGCTCGATCAAAAGAGGTTGAATCACGATTGCACCTTCGAACAGTTGAGGAGCGAATCACTGCAATATCCCAACGTGCCCAATCACTAGAGGATGCAGCACAAGCCGAGCGAGATTCTGCAAGCAAAGCGATATCAAGAAGAGATGCTCGTGCAAAGGCGGCAATCACCGCACAACAAATAGCAGATGCTGCTTATGAGGCATTAATCCAAATTGAATCATCAATCTCAAAAGCGGGTGCAGAGAGAGAACGATTAGAGCAATCTCGAACTCAACGCGAAGGTGAAATCTTAAGCATTCGTGGTGCTAGCCGAGAGTTAGCAATTGAGCTTGAGCGATTGACCTCAAGTGTTCATAAAGATGAGATCGCTCGAGCTGAGCAACGACTACGAATCGAACAGTTGGAGATTAAGACGGTCGAGGAGCTAGGTGTTGATGTTGCAACACTTATCGCCGAATACGGACCTAACAATGATGTGCCAACATTTATCGAAAATGAAGAGGGTGAGTTTGTACCAGGAGAGTTGATTCCATATCGACGCGAGCAACAAGAGAAGCGGTTGGCACAAGCAGAACGCTCATTAACCTTGCTTGGAAAGATTAATCCACTTGCCTTGGAAGAGTACTCATCACTCGAGGAGAGACTTCGTTACCTAGCTGAGCAGTTAGAGGATTTAAAGAAAACTAAACGTGATCTACTAGAGATAATTAAAGAGGTAGATGATCGGGTCCAGGAGATATTCACACAAGCTTATGAAGATACCGCTCGTGAATTTGAGTTAGTTTTCGCCAGATTATTCCCAGGTGGCGATGGCCGTCTAATTTTGACCAATCCATCAGATATGTTGACTTCAGGAGTTGATGTTGAAGCACGACCACCAGGAAAACGGGTAAAACGTTTATCACTTCTATCAGGTGGTGAGCGATCACTTGTTGCGGTTGCATTGCTGATTGCGATTTTCAAAGCTCGTCCTTCACCATTTTATGTAATGGATGAGGTCGAAGCAGCACTTGATGACACAAACCTAGGAAGGTTGCTCGGAGTTTTTGAAGAGCTTCGTGAAAAATCTCAGCTAATTGTGATCACTCACCAAAAGCGAACAATGGAGATTGCCGATGCTTTGTACGGCGTAACGATGCGCGGTGATGGCGTCTCTGAGGTTATCTCGCAACGTATTCGCGAAGTTGATGCCGTCTCTTAAAGCTTAATTGATGAGTCTGTTCAAGCGTTTATTTAACGCGGTTAAAAGTGGATCAACCACTGAATCTGAATGGAATGAGATTAGAAGTAATTTAATTGATTCAGATCTTGGGGTTAATTTAGTCGATCAACTAATTGCGGTAGCGAAAAAGAGTAAGCCAGATGATGCACAGAGTGCGATTGTAAATGAGATTTCAAGTTGGCTCAGCACTAAACCCAGGGAGATTACTCCAGGCAATGCTGGCCTAAATCCAGTTTTACTTGTAGGAATTAATGGAACTGGTAAAACAACTACAACTGCAAAGATCGCAAATTACCTGCAGCAGAATAAATATAAAGTAATGCTGGCGGCGGCAGATACATTCCGTGCAGCAGCGGTCGAACAGCTGCAAAGTTGGGGGCAACGATTAGATATCCCAGTTATTGTTGGTAAACCAAATAGCGATCCAGCAGCCCTTGCTTTCGAAGCTACTAAAGCGGCATTGGAATCAAATATTGATTATCTGTTAATTGATACCGCTGGCCGCTTGCACACCAAAGTGGATTTAATGGATGAGCTTCAAAAGGTAGTTAGAGTGATCGAGAAACAAACTCCGATCAAGGAGATTCTCTTGGTCATTGATGCGACCACAGGACAAAATGCAATTGCTCAAGCAAAGAGTTTTATTGCGTTGGCACAGATAACTGGATTTGTGATCACAAAATTAGATGGCAGCGCAAAGGGCGGGGTGGCGCTAGCTATCGAGCGAGAGAGCGGGTTGCCGATCAAATTTATTGGGGTAGGCGAGGCAGTAGGGGATTTGCAGCCATTTAATTCAGCGGATTACATAAGATCACTTCTCAATTAACAAGGATTTAACAAAACAGCACTTTTTGTGATCTACCTGAAACCATATCGGTGAGCATCTGTAACTCTGCCAGGTGATGATCTGCCCTATCTCAATGAGGAGAAACTCCTAACAATCGGAGATTTATGACAGAGGTAGTTTTAAACACTGGTGATACCGCTTGGGTATTAGCCAGCAGTGCTTTGGTTTTACTTATGACACCAGGACTTGCTCTCTTTTACGGTGGCATGGTTCGTGCAAAGAGTGTTTTAAATATGATGATGATGTCACTAGTTACCATCGGAGTTGTTAGCGTCCTTTGGGTAATTTATGGCTTCAAATTAGCTTTCGGATATGAAGCAAACTCCCAGTGGTATGGCGAGATTTCATTCTCCGGACTTGGATCTGCAGTTAATGAGTTAACAAATAATGGCGGGGTATACCCAATTCCATTACTTGCATTTGCGGCATTTCAATTAATGTTTGCCATCATCACACCAGCATTAATCTCTGGTGCCATCGCTGACCGAACCAAGTTCACAGCATGGGCGGTCTTCGTCACGATTTGGTCAACAGTTGTTTACTTCCCAGTTGCGCACTGGGTCTTTGCATTTGGTAACAAGGTTGGAGACACAGTTACTGGTGCTGGCTTCCTGGCAGCACGTGGTGTGCAGGATTTTGCTGGCGGAACCGCTGTGCATATTAATGCGGGCGCAGCTGGACTAGCACTGGCATTTATTCTTGGTAGAAGAGTTGGCTGGCGCAGAGATTCAATGCGACCACACTCAATGCCATTAATGCTAATTGGCGCCGCTTTGCTTTGGTTTGGCTGGTTTGGATTTAATGCTGGCTCCGCCTTAGGTGCAAATGGTATTGCTGCACTTGCATTAATGAATACGCAGGTTGCAACTGCAGCTGCAGCACTTGGTTGGTTATTAGTTGAAAAGATTAGGGATGGTCATCCAACCTCTTTAGGTGTTGCATCAGGAGCAATCTCTGGCTTAGTTGCAATCACACCAGCTTGCGCATTTGTTGCCCCATGGGCAGCGGTTGTAATCGGGTTGTTATCTGGCGTTCTTTGCGCACTAGCAGTCGGATTAAAGTACAAGTTCAACTTTGATGATTCATTAGATGTGGTTGGTATCCACTTAATTGGTGGGCTTTGGGGCAGCTTGTCCATTGGAATCTTTGGCAGCGCCGCAATCAACTCAATTGGCTTAAATGGAATTATTTATGGTGGTGGCCTTGAGTTAATGGGCAAGCAGGCATTTGGTGCCTTCTTTGTACTTGCATACTCATTTATCGCAACCTTAATAATTGGCTTCATCATTGATAAAACTATTGGCTTCAGAGTTAAAGCTGATGCTGAAGTTGCTGGTATCGATTATGACCAGCATGCCGAAACTGCTTATGAGCTTACAAATAGTGGAAGAGGAGGATTTTCTTCATGAAGTTAATCACCGCAATTATTAAGCCACAGAAGTTAGATGATGTTAAGGAGGCGTTGATTGCCGCTGGAATCACTGGAATGACAGTTTCAGAGACAAAGGGCTTTGGTCGGCAATTGGGTCTGACCGAGGTTTATCGCGGTGCTCAATACAAAGTCGATCTAATTCCAAAAATTAGATTAGAGGTATTGGTTACAGCCACAACAGCTGAGAAGGTAATCAAGGTGATTACTGAGGCGGCACGAACCGGAAATATTGGTGATGGCAAAGTTTGGGCTACACCAGTTGATTCGGTAATTCGCGTACGTACCGGCGAGAGTGGCGAAGCGGCGGTCTAATCTAAGTAAGATAGCAGTTATGTTTGAAGCGCTAGGTCAGAGATTTACTAAGGTATTTTCTGGCCTACGCGGCAAGGTAAGTGAGTCAGATCTAAATACCTTTGCATCTGAGATTAAAACCGCATTACTTGAGTCTGATGTTGCTCAATCGGTTGCAGATAATTTCGCCACGCAGATCTTAAAAATTGCGCAGGAGCGAGCTGATGAGATTAATAAATCAACAAATCCCGCTCAGAAAATTTTCGAGATTGTTAATGCCCAATTAACTCAAACCCTTGGTGGCTCAGCAAGAAGGTTGCGCCATGCTAAGACTGGCCCAACTGTAATTTTGTTAACTGGTTTACAGGGTGCAGGAAAAACCTCGCTGGCTGGAAAGCTTGCCAAGTATTTAAAGGATCAAGGAAATACTCCCTTATTAGTTGCATCTGATTTACAACGTTTAAATGCGGTTACCCAACTGCAGGTTGTTGGCCAATCAATCGCAGTTCCAGTTTTTGCACCTGAACCGGGCAATGGGGTTGGCGATCCAGTAGCGGTTGCAAAGGCGGGCTTGCAATTTGCAAAGGATAAAGTTCATAACTTTGTGATTGTTGATACCGCAGGTCGATTGGGTGTTGACCAAGAGTTAATGCAACAAGCAATCAGAGTGCGCGATGCTGTTTCGCCAGATGAAATCCTCTTTGTGGTTGATGCCATGATTGGTCAAGATGCAGTTGTAACGGCAAAGGCATTTGCTGATGGAGTGGGATTTGATGCGGTTGTTTTAACTAAATTAGATGGTGATGCCCGTGGCGGTGCTGCACTTTCCATCGTTGAGGTAACTGGTAAACCAATCATATTTGCAGCAACTGGTGAGAAGGTTTCAGATTTTGATTTGTTTTATCCAGACCGGATGGCCTCTCGAATTTTGGGAATGGGAGATGTTGCATCCTTAGCTGAACAAGCAAAACGATCAATGTCTAGTGACACTGCAGCAAAGCTAGAACAAAAGTTTGCCAGTGGGGATGATTTCACCTTTGAGGATTTTCTCTCTCAACTTGAAGCGATGAAAAGTATGGGCAGTATGAGCAAGTTAATGGGGTTGTTACCTGGCTCTGGTGCAATTAAAAAACAGATGGAAAATTTTGATGAAAATGAGTTGGTTCGAACAAGAGCAATTATTGAGTCAATGACACCTCAAGAGCGTGCTGATCCAAAGGTATTAAATGGTTCAAGGCGCGCCAGAATTTCACGTGGAAGTGGTAGAGCAATTAGTGAGATTAACTCATTGGTTGAAAGATTTTCTGGAGCACAGAAGATGATGAAGCAGATGCGAAGTGGTGGCATGCCGGCAATTCCTGGAATGCCTGCAATGCCTGCAATGCCTGGTTTGGGTGGCATGCCAAAAATTTCAAAAAATAATCCACCACCGAAGAAGAAATCTAGATCTGGAAATCCAGCGAAGCGGGCGGCGGAGGAAGGTAGCTGAGCCTGCAATTTTGGAATATTGGGTGGTGCTGGCAAGATTAGCCTCCTGCTAATGGGACCCTCTAACCCGTAGCAATATTTATCCGCAGGTCGTATTAATTTGTAAACGCCCCCGCTGTTTACATATAAATCACAACCGATTATTTTCTACAGGGAGCTTTGTGTCAGTAAAGATTAAATTGATGCGTCTTGGAAAGATTCGCACACCGCATTACCGAATTGTGATTGCAGATTCACGTTCTGCCCGTAACTCAAAGGCGATCGAAGAGGTTGGTCGTTACTCACCAGCATCTGAGCCATCATTAATTGAGGTTAACTCAGAGCGCATCCAGTACTGGATGGGTGTTGGTGCACAACCAACTGAAGCGGTAACTGCACTTCTAAAAATTACTGGTGATTACCAAAAGGCACATGATCTACCAGGCAAAGAGGGAACATTAAAATCTCTACCAGTGCGAATTGATAAGCGTGTTGCTTATGAGGCTGCTGTGAAAGAGGCGATGAATGAGCCAGCAGATGGCGCAACAACATTAAAGAAGAAAGCAGCTGAGAAGTTAGCTGCTAAAGCTGCACCTATTGTTGAAACACCAGCAGAAGTTGCTGCAGAGACGCCAGTTGCTGAAGCAGTTGCAGAGGCGTCCGAGCCAGAAACTCAAAATGCAGAGGCAGTGGTTCCAGCTCCAGTTGTGACTGAAGAAGTTGTGTCAGAAGCCCCAGCTGAAGAAAAAGCTGCTGAATAATTATGATCGATGAAGCTCTAGAGCATTTAGTTAAAGGGATTGTTGATAATCCACAAGAGGTTGTAATTAGCGAGAAAAATCATCGCGGTGGTACAACTCTTGAAGTGCGTGTACACCCAGAGGATATTGGCAAGGTAATTGGTCGCAATGGTCGTACAGCTCGTGCACTACGTACAGTTGTAAGTGCAATTGCCGGACGATCAGTTCGTGTTGATTTAATCGAGGCGGACGAGGGTCGTTAATTTGCAACTTGTCGTAGGTCGAATTGGCCGCGCACATGGTGTTCAAGGCGAGGCCACGATTGAGGTTAGAACAGATCAACCAGATCAAAGATTTGCAGTTGGGTCAACAGTAAGCACTGAGGATGGTCGCAACTTAATAATCACTGGAAACCGTTGGCACAATAAAATTCTTCTTTTATCTTTTGCCGGTATAACCGATCGTGATCAGGTTGAGCTGTTACGAGATCAATTGATATCAACTGAGGTAAACACTGAAGATCTACAACCGGGTGAGTATCACTTCCAACAATTAATTGGCTGCCTAG
>WLHY01000026.1 GCA_009702465.1 Actinomycetota bacterium | reverse complement strand
TGTTGACCATCAGGGCCAACACTCATATGCAGACAAGCAACCCCTAATTTATCAAAGGCTTTATCGCCGAAATGAGATCGATAAGCCAAAGCTAATAAAACACGGACATTTACATTTCCATCTGATCTAATTGAAAATGCTTTAGCCACTCTGGAAACGGTATTTTCAACAACCTTTTCAGAGTGAGCAGTTTGTGTTGCAATCGCCGCGTTGGTCAATCCCTCACAGAGGTGCTCGCAAACTAATTGTTCAAAGGGGGTTAGCTCCCTGGTCAGGATATTTAGATCCAGAACTCACTCTCCAATGGGTTGTGTTTAGGAAACCATACTCGCCAAACGGTTCAATGAAAATACTTTTTCATCTAGGATTTGCGCATGACCAATATTTCGACCGAGCAAATAGGCTCAGTTCTGCACTTAAAGTTAAATCGTCCAGAGAAGAAGAATGCCTTGACCCAGGAGATGTATCAAAGCTTGGGCACAAAGATTAATGAGGCGGCCGCAGATTTTGGTATTCGTGCAGTTGTTATCTCATCAGAGGGAGATTCATTTACCGCCGGCAACGATATAAATGATTTTGCCAATAACCCACAAATGGATGAAGGCTCGCCAGTATTTAATTTTCTATTTGCGATCCATAATTTTCCCAAGCCATTAATTGCTGCAGTTCATGGCAGAGCGGTTGGAATTGGCACGACTATGTTGATGCACTGTGACATTGTTACCGCTAATCCAAATACTATTTTTTCAATGCCCTTTGTCTCATTGGGTCTAGTTGCTGAAGGTGGTTCAAGTTATCTATTTCCACGTTTAGTAGGACATGCAAAGGCGGCAGAAATTCTCTTGACTGGCAGAAGTTTCTCAGCTGATGAGGCGCTACAAATGGGTTTAATAAACTCAATCGCCGAAGATCAATTAAAAGCCGCCATGAAGTTTGCGCAGGAGCTAGCTGAACAACCACCAACTGCGGTAATTAACACAAAGGCACTATTAAAGAGTGGTTCTCATGAAGCACTAAATCAAGTGATGCGGGCAGAGGGTGAGTTATTTAGGATGGCTATGGACTCCGATGAGGCGCAGCAAGCTTTTATGAACTTCCTACTAAAGAAGAGTAAGGGATAAAGATGTCACTCAAAGGTAAGCGAATATTTATAACTGGTGGATCTCGAGGAATTGGATTAGCGATCGCACTTCGGGCCGCAGCCGATGGAGCTTCAATTGCAATTGCAGCCAAGACAGCCGATCCAAATCCAAAATTACCGGGAACAATTTTTACAGCTGCAGCCGAGATAGAGGCGGCTGGTGGCAAAGCGCTGGCAATTCAATGTGATATTCGGGATGAAAATGCAATTACTGCGGCGGTTAATCAGACCGCTGAGGCTTTTGGTGGCATTGATATTGTTATCAATAATGCAAGTGCTATCAATTTAACAAACACCGAAAATACTCCCGCAAAAAGGTTTGATTTAATGATGGGTGTAAATACTCGTGGCACCTTTTTAACATCACAAGCCGCCCTTCCTTTTTTAAGAAAGAGCGCACAAGATGGATTTAATCCGCATATATTGATGCTCTCACCGCCCTTGTCCATGAAAGGCAAATGGTTTAAGCCGCATCTTGCTTACACGATGGCAAAGTATGGAATGAGCATGTGTGTTCTTGGATTAGCTGAAGAGTTAAAGCGTGATGGAATCGGCGTAAATGCCTTGTGGCCTAGAACTGCAATTGATACCGCTGCGCTGGCGATGATCCCAGGTGTTGATACTGAGTTTTGTCGAAAGCCAGAAATTCTCTCAGATAGCGCCTACATTATCTTTAATCGTTTAGCCAAAGAGTGCACCGGAAACTTCTTTATTGATGATGAGCTCTTGGCGAGCGAAGGAGTAACTGATTTAGAGAAATACTCTGTGGTGCCGGGAACCAAAGATTTTATTCAAGATCTATTTATAGATTAATTTTATAGATTAAAACCTTTAGGCAGCTCTAATCTATTTTGTTTTAGTAGCTTTTCATCCTTTAGCAAATCGCTGGTTTTGCCATCAGCTGTAATAACACCACCAGCTAAAATCAAAGAGCGTGGACAAAGCTCAACTGCATAAGGCAGATCATGCGTCACCATCAACAAGGTGATATCAAGTGAGTTTAAGATCTCTGCTAACTCACGCCGGCTTGCTGGATCCAGGTTTGAGGATGGCTCATCTAAGATCAAAATCTCAGGCTTCATTGCTAAAACAGTTGCCACCGCAACTCTTCTTCGCTGCCCAAAGGATAAATGGTGAGGTGGGCGATCTTTGAACTCAAGCATTCCAACAAGTGTTAATGCCTGCGTTACTGCGTTATCTAAATCAGCACCACGCAAACCCATGTTATATGGACCAAAAGCAACATCCTCACCCACAGTTGGCATAAATAATTGATCATCTGGATCTTGAAAAACAATTCCTACCTTTGATCTAACCTCACGCAAACCTTCTGGATCATTACCATCAACTAATCGACCGGCGACAAAAACTTGACCATGATTAGTTGGATGAATGCCATTGATATGCAAAATCAAGGTTGTTTTTCCAGCACCATTTGGACCAAGGAGTGCTACTCGTTCGCCCTTATCAATCTTTATGTTTACGCCGTATAGCGCCTGATTTCCATCTGGATAAGCAAATGCCAACTCTTTAATTTCTAGTGAAGGTGTGCTCATTAAATTACCAATCTATCTAGGAGTGAAAGTACCAAAGCGGTGATTGGTAGTGATAACGCCATCAGCAAATCTCTTTGGGAGATAGCCTCAGTCGCAAGTTTAGGCAGATTACCCGAAAACCCACGAGATAACATCGCTAGGTGCACCCGTTCGCCTCGCTCATAAGATCTAATAAATAAAGCGGCGGCCGCTGATCCTAAAATTTTCCAATCTCTAACTCCACGAGCTTCAAATCCACGTGATTGGCGGGCTACCTTCATTCGATCCATCTCATCACTAACCACATTTATATAACGCAGAGAGAAGGTTGCGATATTAACCATCAATGATGGCAGTTTTAATCGCTCTAATCCTTGCAAAATATCCTTAGCGGTAGATGTGGCTGAAAGCGTGATTGCTCCTAAAACGCCAATCGTACCCTTAGCAACAATGGCTGCTGCGGCTAACAATCCCTCTTCATAGATTGTGAAGTTCAAAAAAAGAAAGCTTTCACCAGTTCCAAAAAATGGCATCAATACTGCAAATAAAATGAATGGGATTTCAATTAAGGATCTTTTGAAAACTGTAAGAAGTGGCAGCTTTGCTACCAAAATTACTGAAATGATCAAGGCAAAGAAAATGATGTAGGAGAGCCAATATGTAATTGGGGTTGCTACTACGACAAATAGAAAAAAGAGCAAAGAAGCAATTTTTAATGCAGGGGAGAGTGCGTGTATAGGTGTATGGCGATGTATGTACAGACGTTCTCCAACATCGTGGCCATGGTGATGTTGATGCTTGCTTTTTGCCTGCCCTACAGGGGCTGTCGGAATCAAATCATCTGAGATTTGATGTGAAGAAGCTAGTGAGAAATTAATTTTAGATTACTTCTTTTTTGCAAGTGTTTTGAAGATTAAAAGTGATACAGAAAGAGTGGCAATAACACCAATTAATCCACTTAACCCAACACTTAATCGCTCATTATCAATTCCAGCAACTCCATAATCAGCTAAAAAAGAGCCAGAGTTTGCTGAATCCTTAGCGGTATCTAGAAAACCTTTATCCTCTGCCACCTTCTCGAGTCCATCTGGTGAGGAGGATGCGTAATAGGAGATAAAGCCAGCAACAAAGATTGAGACCAAAATTCCACCAAGTAAAAATTTATTTTTTATAAACTCCCTCATTAGGAATTACTCCGTACTGAGCTCTTGATCTCTAACTTCTTGCCTTGGCCACGATACCCATAGACAAGATCACTTCTTGTTGCCAAGACGGCGGAGATAGTCAATGCAGTGATTAATCCTTCGCCAATTCCAATTAAAACATGGGTTGAAAACATTGCAGTAAAGACTGTTGATACTGGAATTGTTGCAACTGATCCAATCGCATATTGAAATACAAATGAGGAAGCTGCAATTGGAACTTGAATTAAGGCGGCGATAAATGCAGCGACTGGGATTGCTTTTTTATTGGATGGCAGTATTCGCTTCACAATCAAAAAGATTGCGTAGCTTGCCCAAACACCTACTAAAGATAAATTGAAAACATTTAATCCAATAGCGGTTAAGCCTCCATCAGCAAATAGCAAGGCTTGCAGGATCAATACGATGCTTATTGAGAGAGTTGCCGCCCACGGTCCAATCAATATGGCGGCAAGTGCCCCGCCAAGTAGGTGACCGCTGGTTCCAGCAGCAACGGGAAAGTTGATCATCTGGGCTGCAAAGATGAATACGGTTGCTAAACCCGCTAAAGGCGCGGTTTTGTCGGAGAGCTCAGATTTAGCCCCTTTAAGCGCAACCCCAACTCCGACTGCACTTACTGCAATAAAGGCCAAGGAGGTAGGCAGATCTATAAACCCATCTGGAATATGCATGAGAAGAGGTTAATGCAAATCATTTGCATCTGCAACAGATATTGAACAGAGCCGCAATACAATCAACTCATGCAATTGATGAGATCAAAGAGAGTATCCATAACCTTCACAATCGCCTTGCTTTTAACCAGCGTTACCTTGATTGGGGCTAATGCGCATACCGCATTGATTCTCAGCGATCCTGCAGTTGGTTCTAAAGTGGTGGTTTGGCCAACATCAATCTCCCTGCAATTTGATGAGGATCTAGTGTCGATTGGGGATGAGAAATCTAACTTTGTCGTTGTAAACAATGGTGACGGTGATCAGATTAGCCGTGATGATGAGCTTGTTTCTGGCTCGCAAATTACCGTATCGCTAAGCCCAAATACTGTTGAAGGTCCGGTGCTTGTTTACTATCGAGTCATTTCAGCTGATGGCCATCCAGTTGAGGGGGAGTACACATTTCTTTATGGCGAGCAGGCGGAAACGGCGGAGGGTGTACAAAATGAAGAAAAAAGTAAATTACCCTCTTACTTATACCCAGCTTTATTTATAACAAGTATTTTACTTTTTGGTGCTTACGCGTATAAACGTAAAAAAAGTAAGTAAAGTACCTGAAAAACACGCATAAAATACTTTAAATTAGACAAAAAATTATACTCTGATAGATTTGGCCAATAACAAATAACTAACTCAGTTATTTTTAAATCGTTTGGAGTGTGTATTTCAAAGTAGGGCTCGATCGGAGCTTTTTGAAAACCACTTAATTATCATGCAGACAAAATCGCATCATCCCCAAGCATTTAGAACCTCATCCATTGATGCAAAACCACTTGACCAAAGTAAGTTACAAAAATTATTAGCTCAAGAGTGGGCTGCTTATAAAAATTCAACCATCGGCTCCGGAATTGAAAATGAGCTCGCTCATCAAGTTATTCCACTGGGCGTGCCATCAAGTTTTCAACATTGGGATCCATATCCAATCTCTATCGTTTCAGCCAAGGGCGCATGGATGAAGGATGTTGATGGACGAGATCTGCTCGATCTTTCAATGGGCTTTGGTGCAATGTTGGTCGGTCATCTAAACCCAGATGTGGTTGCAGAGATCAAAGAGAGCTTGAATATCGGAACATTGTTTGTCACGCCTTCACCAATCTCTCGAGATGCCGCAGAGCGCCTATGCAAAAGATTTGCTATCGATCAGATTCGCTTCACCAACTCTGGTACTGAAGCGACTATGTACGCTGTTCGCACCGCACGTGCCTACACCGGCAAAAATGCAATCGTTAAGGTCGAAGGTGGCTATCACGGTTCATATGACCCACTTATGGTTTCAAGTAAGCCAGCCTTAAATCAAGCTGGCGATGCCCAGGCACCTACTCCAGTAATTCCAGAATCAGCGGTAGCTGGCGAGATCTTTGTAGTTCCATACAACAATCTTGAGGCGCTTGAGATTATGTTTAAACGAAACTTCGAGCGGATCGCCTGTTTTATTTTGGAGCCAGTTCTAGAGAATATTGGAATTGTCTTACCTGATGAGGGGTATCTAGAAGGTGTTCGAACACTTTGTGATCAGTACGGAATTATTTTAATTTTTGATGAGGTAAAAACTGGTTTAACAGCTGGCCCGCAAGGAGCAGCACAACGTTTGGGAGTTCAGCCAGATCTAATCTGTTTAGCAAAATCAATTGGTGGTGGAGTTCCACTCGCTGCATTTGGCGGTAAAAAACAGTATATGGATGCGGTCGCATCTGGAAAGATGGCGCACTTCGGTACCTTTAATGGTAATCCGTTAGCTATGGCGGGAGTTCGTGCAGTTGACCGAATCTGCACAGTTGAGGCACTGGCAACCGCTGAAAGCTTTAATCGTCAGGCACTTGAGCGAATCTCAACAATAATTGAGGAGTACGAGTTACCAGCGCATACCGTTGGTTTTGGTGTTAAGGGCTGCATTACCTGGTCGGCAGATCCAGTTCGTAATTATCGCGATTACAAAGCTACTGATTTCCAGGTAGCAGAGTTGTCCTGGCTTTGGTCAATTAACCGTGGAATTATTACACCACCAGGCCTTGATGAGCAGTGGTTAATCTCATTGGCACATGGTCAAAAGGAGATTGATATTTTAGTTGAGGATTTCAACTCATTGGCAAAGGCGATTAGAGCTTAAAGTTAGGTGATACTTCAAGAAAAAAGCCCGCCATACTTAAATGGCGGGCTTTTTAATTTACAGCTTATAAATCGTAATACAGTTCAAACTCAGCTGGGTGTGGACGTAGACGTACATAATCCACCTCTTGCTTACGCTTGAAATCAATCCAGGTATCAATTAGATCTTTGGTGAATACACCGCCCTTGGTAAGGAACTCATGATCGCGCTCTAGATTATCTAGAACTACATCTAATGAACCAGGAACCTGTGGAATTGCAGCAGCTTCCGCTCCCTCTAGCTCGTAAAGATCTTTATCTACTGGCTTTGGTGGTTCGATCTTGTTTTGAATTCCATCTAGACCAGCCATCAACATAGCGGCAAAGGCTAGGTATGGATTTGAAGATGGATCTGGACAACGGAACTCAATTCGCTTCGCCTTTGGATTAGATCCTGTGATTGGAATACGAATACATGCAGAGCGATTTCGAGCTGAGTAAACCAGGTTAACTGGTGCTTCATAACCTGGCACTAATCGCTTGTATGAGTTAACAGTTGGATTAGTGAATGCTAATAATGATGGAGCGTGCTTTAGTAATCCACCAATGTACCAACGCGCCATGTCAGAGAGATCTCCATAACCATCTCCCCAGAATAATGGCTTGCCATCCTTCCAAAGTGATTGGTGCACATGCATTCCAGAACCATTATCGCCAAACAATGGCTTTGGCATAAAGGTTGCGGTTTTTCCAGCCGCCCATGCGGTGTTTTTAATTATGTACTTAAACTTCATTAACTCATCGCCAGCTGTCAAAATGTCACTGAAGCGGTAATTAATCTCCATCTGTCCTGCAGTTCCAACCTCGTGGTGGGCGCGTTCAACTAGAAGTCCAACCTCGCCTAACTTCATCACCATTTCATCTCGTAAATCTGCAAATTGATCTGTTGGTGAAACTGGGAAGTAGCCACCCTTGATTCTCGTGCGATAGCCACGGTTTGGTGTTCCATCCGCATCCTCTTCGATGCCAGTGTTCCAGGCACCTTCATATGACTCGATGTGATGGAAAGCTTGGTTCATTCCAGTTAAGAATCTGATTCGATCAAATACATAGAACTCAGCCTCAGGTGCAAAAAAGGCGGTATCAGCAATTCCAGTTGAACGCATGAACTCAACAGCCTTTGCTACAACACCACGAGGATCGCGTGAGTATGGTGAGTCATCGCTTGGATTATGTACGGAGAATAAAATCACCAAGGTTTTCTCTTTGCGATATGGATCTAAAAATGCAGAAGAGGGGACTGGTAGTAATTTCATATCTGATTCGTGGATAGATTGAAATCCGCGAATAGAAGATCCATCAAACATCAGTCCATCTGTAAACACTGATTGATCAAATGATTCAACCGGTACATTAAAGTGATGTTGAATTCCTGGTAGGTCAATGAAGCGAACATCAATAAGTTTCACATCATTCTTTTTGATGTAGGCAAAAATTTCTGCTGAATCTTTAAACATCTAATCTCCTGAGTATCTATTCATTAACTGAATATCTATTGCTGAAATTGAGGCATCATTGCTTCGATTCAGATGGGGCAAAATCTACTTGGTCTTGATGAAAAATCTATAACCTTGGTGTTACAACTATGTTTCCAAAATCGATCAGGGTTTCATAAAAGCGGGCTTGGGCTAGAATCACCCTATGAGCTTCGGCATCAATCAAGGCAGAGATCCCCTGGATTTTGAAGATGCCTCTCAGGGAAAGCGGTTTATCGCCATATCAATCGATTGGGCGATCGCCTGGTCTACCGCCACCCTACTGACCCCAAATCTAATTCCAGAAAACTCCTTTTCAACACTGTTAGTTTTTTACATTCAGGTTTTACTGGTCACCTATTTCCTGCAAAGTTCAATGGGGCAGTTTTTGGTGGGGGTTAAAATCATTGATAAGTACCATTTTGGCAGAATTGGTTTTAAGCGGACATTTATACGAACAACCTTAATCATTTTGGTTTTGCCCGCGGTATTTACAAAGGAGTCAGAGCCTTATCACAACATACTTACAAGTTCGCGGGCAATCAGAATTTAATTCTTACCTGCGCGGCATCTTTATATTTGTGGGCATTGGTCCCTTTGGCATTGGAATGTTAAGACCGCCAACAGACTTCAAGCGGGCTCGAACCTCCCTTAGTTGAGCGGTATTTAAC
Organism: Actinomycetota bacterium; assembly: GCA_009702465.1. Lineage (GTDB taxonomy): Bacteria > Actinomycetota > Actinomycetes > Nanopelagicales > Nanopelagicaceae > Nanopelagicus. The sequence goes on along the minus strand of WLHY01000026.1, from coordinate 1,090 downwards.
TTTTTGGGTAGTTTTTTCATATGCCTTTGCAATTTCTTTAAGCTGACCTGATCTTTGTTATTTCCAACAATTACCTCTGTTACTGGTACGCCAGATAAGAATCGCTCCATCTTTTTTCGCTCCTCTTGTAGAAGAGTTCTAACAGATGGGGAACCTTCGCCGACTAAAATAATTCCAGCTTTTGCCGATACTCGGTGAACCATATCTTGGTTACGCGAAACATTGACCGCTGGTGTAGTTACAAATCCACGACGAATCGACATCAAAACACTTGCACCAGCACCTAATTGACCCTCAATTGAGGCAAAGGCCGCAGTGTTGGCAAAGCGGGTAAACAAGAAGAAGGCAACAAGAAATGCAAATGGGAAGGAGATAAAACCTAGGTAAATAGGGTGTCCAATTGAAATACCAATCGCTATACCAATTGCAAAGACTATGAAGAATGAGAGAATTGCAATCACAATTCGAGAAGGCGACTCTTTTTTAACTAATTTAAAGGCATCTTTAACTACCGCCAGCTGAGATTGTTTTTTTGGGGCGGCATTTTTATCTGTTGTAGCAGCTGCCTCTTTTTTCTTACGACCGAACATCTATTCTCCCTTTACTTTACGGAACGAGCTGAAATTGCCTGGTTGTATAAACGTCCTGCTCGGTAGCTAGAACGTACCAATGGTCCGCTCATAACACCAAGAAATCCGATCTCTTCTGCTTCCTTAGATAATTCTACAAACTCATTTGGCTTTACCCATCTAACCACTGGGTGATGTTTGGCGGTAGGACGTAAATACTGCGTAATTGTGATCAGATCACATCCTGCATCTCGCAGATCTGCAAGTGCCTGAGAAACTTCAGCACGTGTTTCGCCCATACCTAGAATTAAATTTGATTTGGTAATTAAGCCAAAATCTCGAGCTTGAGTTATTACATTTAAAGAACGGTCATATCTAAAAGCTGGTCTAATCTCCTTGAAGATTCTTGGCACTGTTTCAAGGTTGTGAGCAAAAACCTCTGGGCGAGTTTCAAAAACCTGGTTTAACAAATCTGCATTTCCACTGAAATCTGGCGCAAGCATCTCAACGCCAACACCCGG
>WLHY01000025.1 GCA_009702465.1 Actinomycetota bacterium | reverse complement strand
CGAGCGAATTCGTACCTATAACTTTCCAGAGAATCGGTTAAGTGATCACCGGGTAAATTACAAAGCAAATAATTTAGATTCAGTTATGAATGGTGATTTAGAGGCGGTAATCCAAGCGCTTCTAGATAGTGATCGAGCTTCAAAGCTTGCTGGCGAAAATTAATAAGCGGCACGTATGCGTAATCTTTTAAGAGATGCGGTTGCCCTATTTGAGAAGAACCAGATCTCTGCCGTAGATGCTGAGATCTTATTAGCACATGTTATTGGCGTATCCCGTAAACAATTAATTACCTCTACCTTTGAATTACCTAGCGAGGAGGTCGCTCGGATAAGTGAAGAGTTTCAAGGTTTAGTTGAACAACGAGTTTTAGGAAAACCGGTTCAGTACATAACTGGTAGCGCACCATTTAGATATCTAGAGTTATCTGTAGGCGAAGGGGTCTTAATTCCCCGCCCAGAAACCGAAATTTTAGTTGATCGGGCAATTGGTTTTTTGCAAAGTAAAAAAATAGATGATTCCAATACTTCAGAGATTAAGAGTGTGGTTGATCTAGGCGCCGGCAGCGGTGCGATCTCAATCGCAATTGCAACAGAGGCAGCGATTAAAGGAATAGATGTCACTGTTGTTGCCGTTGAAAAATCACCAGAGGCAGCACATTGGTTAAATTTAAATATCAGTAAGTATGAATTGGCGACTCGGGTAGTAGTTGAAGATGTTGCGACGGCATTAGAAGGTGTGAAGGCAGATGTTGTAGTGGCTAATCCACCGTATATTCCAAATCAGCAACCGTTGCCACATGAGGTAATTGGTTTTGAACCAGAGTTAGCACTTCGTGGTGGCGATGGTGATGGTATGGCGGTACCTGTGCAATTTATTGCAGCAGCAGCTCGGTTATTAAAAAGTGGTGGTTACTTCATCATTGAGCACCACGAGAGCCAGGGTCAGTTAATTAAGCAAGCTATGGCCAATGAATTTACCAACCTGCAAGGTATCTCAGACTTAACTGGTCGAGATAGATTTACATCTGGCATCAGAGTTTAAGGCGAGGATCAGGAGTATTAATGGCGCAGCGAATTGATCTGACAGATCAGGCATTTGATATTGCTGTTGAAACTGCGCTTCGCAATATAAATGCCGGTGAGGTAATTGTTGCACCCTCTGAGTTTGGTTATATCTACTTGTGTGATGCCTTCAAAAAGGATGCGGTTAAAGCGGTTCATATTTTGCGCGGTGATGCAGAGGGTGTAGTTCCGCAGGTTTTTATTCGAGATGCCTCGGTGTTAACCGGTTTAGTTACAGTTGTTTCAAGTGAAATTAAATTATTAACGGCGAAGTTTTGGCCTGGCCCATTGTCAATTACGTTTGATACGCAACCTGGCTTAAGTTGGAACTTAGGAGATAGTGGGCGATTAGGTAAGGTAAATCTTCGTGTTCCAAACCATAAGTTTTTATTACAAATCTTGAAGAATACTGGGCCACTTGTGGTGGCAGCTGCTGCATTAAGTGGAAAAGCTGCCACCTTAGATTTAGCAACACTGCCGATTAATGAGAGTGATGTTGGAGTGATCTTTGCCGATGGCGTTATTACCTCACCTGGTAAGAGCACAATTATTAATGCAACTGGCACCGGCCTTAAGATCAAGCGCAGTGGTGTGATCAATAACAATCAATTATCTGAGGTTATACCAGATATTTTCACTTAATTTCTTAGCCAATACCTAGCATTTTTCATTGAAACCTTTAGGCTTGCCACATGTCCGACCGCCACTTAAAACACCCAATCACCCAAGAGTATTACGGGCCCGATTTCACAGCGATGCAAAACCAAGATCCAGAGATTGCTGCGGTCGTTATCTCTGAATTAGAGAGACAACGTAATGGTTTGCAATTAATTGCTAGTGAAAACTTTACATCTCCTGCAGTTTTAGCAGCGATGGGTTCGACACTTTCAAATAAATACGCTGAAGGTTATCCAGGAAAGCGTTATTACGGCGGCTGCGAAGAGGTCGATAAGGTTGAAGAGATTGGCAATGAGCGAGCCAAACAATTATTTGGCGCAGAGCATGCAAATTTACAACCACACTCTGGTGCCAGCGCAAATGTTGCGGTGTACCAAGCATTTACTAAACCTGGTGACACAGTACTTGCGATGTCACTACCTCACGGCGGTCACTTAACTCATGGTTCAAAGGTAAATTTCTCTGGCAAGTGGTTTAACGTAGTTTCTTACGGAGTTCGTCAAGACAATGAGTTGATTGATTATGATCAACTGCGGGATTTAGCAATAGAACATAAACCAAAGATGATTTGCTCCGGTGCAACCGCATATCCATCACTAATTGATTTTGAAAAGGTACGCCAAATTTGTGATGAGGTTGGTGCAATTATGTGGGTAGATGCTGCGCACTTCATCGGCTTAGTTGCTGGAAAAGCTATTCCATCCCCAGTTCCATATGCAGATGTTGTCTCCTTTACAACCCATAAGGTTTTACGTGGCCCACGTGGTGGAATGATCTTGGCTAAAGCTGCGCATGCAGCCGCGATTGATAAAGCGGTATTTCCAGGTATGCAGGGTGGGCCAATCATGAGCGCAGTTGCTGGCAAAGCGATTGCACTTAAAGAGTGTGCAACACCTGGTTATCAGGCATACGCTAAAAAAGTAGTTGAGAACTGTCAGGCACTGGCTAATGATTTAGTTGATGAGGGAATGCGCGCCGTTTCAGGTGGTACGCAAACCCACTTAGCGCTAATTGATATTAGATCAACTGGTGTAACCGGCAAGGTTGCTGATGAGAGATGTGGTAACTCTGGAATTACCTTAAATAAAAATGCGATTCCATATGATCCAGAGACACCGGCAGTCACATCTGGAATCCGCGTTGGAACCGCTGCCACAACAACTCAAGGTATGGGCGCAGCCGAGATGAAAAAAATTGCTTCTTTAATTGCTCGAGCAATTAAAGATGGAGATGATGAAAGCAAGGCAAAGGCAATAAAGGCTGAGGTCAATCAACTATGCAGTGCCTTCCCGGTCTACCCAGCTCCTGCAAAATAAGTAAAAAAGTTTAAGAAGATATGCGCGAATATCTAGTAACTGTCTTAATCGCCGCAATTATTTGCTACTTGATTACCCCATTTGTTAGAGATCTAGCAATTAAATCTGGTGCGGTAATGAAGATTAGATCCCGAGATGTCCATGTTAAGCCAACTCCAAGATGGGGTGGTTTAGCGATGTGGTTATCGATGGCGCTGACTTTGGTAATAGTTAACCACTTGCCATTAGTTGCAAAATCATTTGGTCGAGAAGCAACCGGTATCTTTCTTGCCGGTACCTTTATTTTATTTCTAGGCTTAATTGATGATCGCTTTGAGCTTGATCCAATTACAAAATTTGCCGGTCAAGCAGTAGCTGGTGGAATTTTATTAATTTACGGAGTACAAATTTTATGGCTGCCAATAAATGGAATCACTACAGTTCCAGCAAATATTGGCCAGTTACTAACAATTGTTTTTGTCATGGTAGTAATTAATGCCATTAACTTTGTCGATGGGTTAGATGGTTTAGCTACTGGAATTGTGGCAATCTGCGCCGCATCCTTCTTCGCCTTCTCCTACCTGTTGGCGGTCATCAATGGATTTAGTCGCGCAGGTGCACCATCTTTAATTACGGCAATTGTGATCGGCCTTTGCCTAGGATTTTTACCGCACAATTTCTATCCAGCACAGATCTTTATGGGAGATTCTGGCGCAATGTTTTTAGGGTTAATGATTAGCGCTTCAGCTATTACATTAACTGGCCAGGTAGATGCATCTGCCATCACCGCGGAAAACTCAGGTAATGCGCTCCTGCCACTGCTCTTGCCATTTACCGTTTTAGCTATTCCATTGTTGGATTTTGCGATGGCGATAATTCGTCGTCTGCGAGCTGGGCGATCCCCCTTTTCGGCAGATAGAGAACATATCCACCACCGCATCATGCGTATGGGATTAACGCAACAGCGCACAACTGTGGTTCTTTATCTTTGGACAGCGATGTTTGCCGTACCAACTGCAATAGCTGCCTTTATTCCAATTTGGTTCGCCCTGTTATCCGGCGTACTTATCTTTGCTGTATCTGTATTGGTGATTAAGCAGAGTAAGAAGAATCAGGTGATTGAGAAGAAGCATGCCCGCACAAAATAGATCTTGGAGTAGGTCGAGAATTTGGTTGAGAATTAATGAGTGAGCAAAAACTTTGGCGGGGAGGGATCCTGCCAGCAACCATAGTTGCACTTTTATCACTGATTGTTGTGACATTTTTTAATGGCAAAGCTGGTTTTTTTGGTGGCTCACTTGCTTCAATCACTGTTTTAATCTTCTTTAGTGTTCACCTACTTGTGGCACGAGTTTCAAGAGATCTAGATCCCACATTAACGATGGTACTGGCGATGCTCTCCTACTTTGCAAAGGTAATTTTAATGGGAGTCTTTCTGGTATTAATTGGCAGATTTACCGATCGCAGCACAGTTGACCGCACAAGTTTTGCGATATCTGCTCTTGTGATTACGATGGCGTGGTTGGTAGCTGAAATGAGAAGCTTTACGAAGATTCGATTTCAGATGCCACTTCCAAAGATAAATTCCGATAATAAGGAGTAAGCAATGAACCGCGATAATTTAAACCACCCTAGAAATGAAGAGGGTGCACTTTGGTCAATTGTTGGTTACTTAATATCTGGCCTATTGATCTGGGGCGGTATCGGATACGGGCTTGATCAATGGCTTGGCACCTCTTACTTTCTCTTACTTGGGATGTTGCTGGGAGCCGGCGCCGCTATCTATTTGGTCTGGCTTCGCTTTGGTCGCGAGTAAGGGAAAAACTCTCAACTTAACCTTGAACTCCTCCGCTTAATAGCCCCGATACGGGGCATAAATCACACGGCGGTAAATTTCACACAACTATCACCTAACCCATAAGGTTTGACCCGTCGGGATTGCGGTTATCCCCTTAATTTTCAGGAGATTAAGTTGATTTTGCTCGCAGCAGAGGATGAAGGTTTTCAACCACCTGGTGTTGCTGACTTTAATTTACCCCCGATTTTTGGCGATAACCCTTACACAACAAAACCAATTTTCTTAGCCTTCTTATCAGTAATTTTAATTAGCGTATTTTTTATTGCCGCCTCTCGAAAAGCATTAATCATGCCGAGCAAGCTCCAATTTGCAGGTGAATCTGTTTATGGTTTTGTCAGAAACAATCTAGGCCAGGAGATCATCGGCCATCAATTCATGCGCTTTGTGCCATACCTATTTACCCTCTTTACCTTTATTTTGACTAACAATATTTTTGGCATTGTTCCATTCCTGCAATTTCCAACGATGTCTAGAGTCTCATTCCCTTACGTGTTAGCACTGATTACCTTTGTTGTCTTTCATTATGTTGGAATTAGACACAAGGGCTTACTGGCATACATCAAAGAGATTATGTTCCCACCCGGAGTTCCAAAACCAATTTATGTAATTTTGACGCCAATTGAGATCTCGACCTATCTATTGGTAAGACCGCTTACCCTCTCACTTCGTTTGTTCGCAAATATGTTCGCCGGCCACCTACTTCTACTCGTCTTCTTCCTTGGAGGCGACCACCTGCTGCAAGGTGTTATCGGTCTTAAATTAGTTGCACCATTTGCCTTTGCCTTCGGAATTGCACTTACCTTCTTTGAATTTATCGTGCAATGCCTGCAGGCTTATATTTTTACACTTTTAACTGCCATGTTTATAGCCGGAGCACTTGCGGATGAACATTAGTTAAAGAGTGTAGGAAGCAGTAAAAGCACCAAAGCAAACACACCCCAAAACAATAGAAAGAGGAAAAGAAAATGACAGGATCACTTAACGTAATTGGTTACGGTTTAGCTGCCGTCGGACCTGCGCTAGCTGTTGGAATGATCTTCGCTGCATACATAAGCGGAGTAGCTCGTCAGCCTGAGTCCCGTAGCGTGCTACAGCCAATTGCATTCCTTGGCTTCGCCTTAGCAGAAGCTTTGGCGCTCTTTGGTCTAGTACTAGCCTTCGTTCTCTAATAAGTAATCTTTATTAGTTATGTTAAATCCAAAGTTGAGTAACTTCGCAGCAGGTGGCGAGCTCAATCCATTAGTTCCGCACACCGCAGAGTTAATTGCTGGCCTCATCGCCTTCATTCTTCTCTTCTTGGTCTTGCGGGCAAAGGTCGTGCCAATGTTTGAAAAAGCATTTGCAGAGCGAACCGATGCAATCGCTGGTGGAATTGAACGTGCTGAAAAGGCGCAACGAGATGCTGAGATTGCACTTTCAAAGTACACCTCTCAACTCTCTGATGCCCAAGGTGAGGCACAAAAGATTCGTGAGGATGCCAGAGTGCAGGGTGCAGCGATTATTGAAGAGCTACGTACTAAGGCACAGGAAGAGGCGGCGCGAATTACCGCAGCTGCATCTGCCAGCATCGAAGCCGAACGTCAACAAGCAATTACCTCATTACGTAATGAGGTTGGCACACTTGCAACAGAGCTTGCGTCAAAGATTGTTGGCGAAGCATTGGATGATCAGGTTCGTCAATCTCGGATCGTCGATCGCTTTATTGCAGAGCTGGAGAAGAGTAAGTAATTATGAAAATTTTGGGCGGCACGAGCAGAGTCTCAGTACTCTCGCTACGGGGTGTGTTGGATGAAAAGGTAAAACCTCTTTCATCTGATGATGCTGCCCAATTTTCCAATGATCTATTTACCATTCTTACAGTTTTAAGTACCTCAGTCGGAGTACGTCGCGCACTAACTGATAATGCAAGAGATGCTGCAGCTAAGGCTGAGTTAATTTCAAATCTATTTGCTGGAAAGATTGGCTCGGCTGCGCAATCCCTTTTGGCTAGCGCTGCCGGAATGCGCTGGTCCTCACCATCAGAATTAGCTGATGCGATAGAGCAGTTTGCAGTTGAGGCACAAGCGGTCGTAGCTGATAAAAACAATGAGATTACAAAGCTTGAGGATCAATTATTTGATTTCGCTCGAGTTTTAATTGCTAACCCTGAATTACGTCAAGCATTAAATACATCGGCAGATTCAGATGAGGGCAAGGTTGCACTCCTCGAATCAATCGTAAAAGGAAAGTACACAAACTCAACCATCAACTTATTGCGCCGAATTGTTGTGCTGCGTAGAGGAAGAAATATCGACGCTACCTTGGCTGCGTACTCACATTATGTATCGGTACGTAAAGATCGTATGGTGGCGCATATCCGCACAGCGGTTGAATTAACCTCCGCCCAACAGGAGAAGTTAAGTGCTGCTCTTGCGAAAGAGGTTGGAAAAGCGGTTCAGATAAATATTGAGGTCGATCCTAAGGTTTTAGGTGGCATTTCGATTCGCTATGGCGATGAGATTATCGATGGCACTGTCATTAATCGTTTAACAGAGGCGAGCAGAGCGCTCGTAAGCTAAACCAAAGAATTAACTAGAAAGAAAAGTTCTAGTTAAATAAAGAGAGAGAAGAGAAGAAGATGGCTGAAGTTACTATCCGTCCGGATGAGATCCGCGATGCACTGGCAAAGCATGTGGCTGCCTATAAACCAGGCGCTGCAGTTAAAGATGAGATTGGAACAGTAACTCAGGCAGGTGATGGCATCGCTCGAATCGAAGGTCTGCCATCAACTATGACCAATGAATTGTTAAAGTTTGAAAATGGCACATTAGGACTTGCGCTGAACTTAGATGTTCGCGAAATTGGTGTGGTTATTTTAGGTGAGTTCACCGGCATTGAAGAGGGAACAACTGTTCGTCGTACTGGAGAAATTCTCTCTGTTCCAGTTGGCGATGGTTTCCTTGGTCGTGTTGTTGATGCGCTAGGTCGACCAATTGATGGCAAGGGCGAGATTAAAGCCGAGACAACTCGCGCACTTGAACTTCAAGCACCATCTGTTGTGCAACGTCAACCAGTTAAAGAGCCAATGCAAACTGGAATTAAAGCGATCGACTCGATGACTGCGATTGGTCGCGGACAGCGCCAGTTGATCATTGGTGATCGTCAAACTGGAAAAACTGCAATTGCCATTGACACCATCATTAACCAGTTAGATAACTGGAAAACTGGTGATCCAAAGAAGCAGGTTAAATGTATTTATGTTGCAATTGGCCAAAAGGGTTCAACAATTGCATCTGTTAAGGGATCACTAGAAGCTGCTGGTGCAATGGAGTACACAACTATTGTGGCCGCTCCGGCATCTGATCCAGCAGGCTTTAAATACCTAGCTCCATACACCGGTTCTGCAATTGGTCAGCACTGGATGTACAACGGACAACATGTATTAATTATTTTTGATGATCTCTCAAAGCAGGCTGAGGCTTATCGTTCAGTATCGCTATTGCTAAGGCGCCCACCGGGCCGCGAGGCTTACCCAGGCGATGTCTTTTACTTACACTCCCGTTTGCTAGAGCGTTGTGCCAAGTTATCTGATGAGTTAGGTGGCGGTTCAATGACTGGCCTACCAATCATTGAAACAAAGGGTAATGACGTATCTGCATTTATTCCGACCAACGTAATTTCCATTACCGATGGTCAGTGTTTCTTAGAAACTGATCTATTCAACGCAGGTGTTCGTCCAGCGATCAACGTAGGTATTTCAGTATCTCGCGTTGGTGGATCTGCTCAAACTAAGGCGATGAAAAAGATTGCTGGCCGTTTGCGTCTTGATCTTGCACAGTTCCGTGAGCTAGAAGCATTCGCAGCTTTTGGTTCCGATCTAGATGCAGCTTCAAAGGCTCAGCTAGAGCGTGGTGCACGAATGGTTGAGTTGTTGAAGCAAGGTCAGTACTCACCATTCTCAGTAGAGCGCCAAGTAGCTTCAATCTGGGCAGGAACAACTGGCAAGATGGATTCAATTCCAGTTCCAGATATCCGCCGCTTCGAATCTGAGTTCTTAGATTTCATTGCACGTGAGCGCAAGGCAATCAATGATGCAATCTCAGCAACTCGAGAGCTAAGTGATGACACTGTTGCAGCTCTTGAAGAGGCGATCACCACCTTTAAAACACAGTTCAAACCATCGGTTGCACCAGTTGTAAATGAGAAAAAGGCTGATGCATTAACTGATTTGGATAATGAACAAATTACCCGTCAAGTTCCATCGGTTAAAAGATAAATAGAGAGATAAGAGAGTAAGCAAATGGGTGCCCAACTTCGTATTTATCGCCGCCGTATGCGGTCGGTAAAGGCGACTAAGAAGATAACCAAAGCGATGGAGCTAATCTCTGCTTCACGCATTGTTAAGGCGCAACAAAAGGTTGCCGCCTCATCTCCTTATGCCAATGAGTTGACCCGTGCTGTCTCTGCTGTTGCATCCTTCTCAAATACCAATCATCCATTAACCACTGAATCTGAAAATCCAAAGCGAGCAGCGGTTTTAATTATTACCGCTGATCGAGGTATGGCTGGTGCCTACTCAAATGCGGCGATTAAAGAGGGCGATCAATTAGTTACCCTGCTTGAATCACGTGGCCTTGAGGTAAATCCATATCTGGTTGGACGTAAAGGAATTAACTTCTATAAATTCCGTAATCGTAAGATCACTCAATCTTGGTCAGGTTTCTCCGATAACCCAACATATGCAAATGCAAAAGAGGTCTCTGACTCCTTGATTTCAGCATTTATTGCAGATGCCCAAACCGATCCAAATGGTGTTGATGAGTTACATATTATTTATACCGAGTTTAAATCGATGATCACCCAAACTCCAGATGCTAAGCGAATGCTGCCGCTAGAGGTTGTTGAATCATCTGCACCAGCTGGCTTACTGCCAATGTATGAATTCGAACCAAATGATGGCGAGGTCTTAAATGCACTTCTTCCTCGCTACATTCAGGCTCGAGTATTTAACGCGATGTTGCAATCTGCTGCCTCTGAGCACGCAGCTCGCCGTCGCGCTATGAAATCAGCAACTGACAATGCTGATGAGTTAATTAAGTCGTTAACCCGACTTGCAAATGCGGCCCGTCAAGCCGAAATTACCCAAGAGATCAGTGAAATCGTAGGCGGCGCAGATGCGTTGGCCTCAGCTAGCGCAGGGAGCGAATAATGTCAGTTAAAACAGCAACCGGACGTGTTGCCCGTGTAATTGGACCGGTAGTGGATATTGAATTT
>WLHY01000024.1 GCA_009702465.1 Actinomycetota bacterium | reverse complement strand
GTAATTTGCACAGCAAATTTGATAAAACTCGCTACAACCGCAACCGCAGTTGAAGCCAAAGGTAAGTAAAAAGGTAGGCCAAAGGTAAGTAAAAAGGTAAGTAAAAAGGTAAGTAAAAAGGTCAGGAACTAGGTAAGTAAAAGAATTTGAGCGCCCAAAAGCCGTTACGCAGGATACTTTTCACGCCTACAAAGCGGGCTTAGAAGTAAATATAAAATCTTTGGCCAAAACATTAGGTAAATCCAGCCCGCCCTAGGTAGGGCTGAGTTAATCTTCTTTGCTGTTGGAATTGCCTTTTGCCATCTAGATACAGGCTGTGGATGCAACTGTGGAAATCTCGGCAAAAGCGGTGGATAAGGTGAGGTAGCGGTGGATAACTTTAATCAAGCTGATCTCTTCGCAGATATCTTGCCGCCCATGCCAATTAAATCAACTGGTAAAAATCCAACTCGACCCTTCCAGCGATCCGGCAGCAATACATTTAAAAGCTCAATCTCAAAGCTACCAAATCTGCCCGCTGATCTGCCGCCCTACCGAGTAATCCGCAAAGAGCGACGCAAGCGCAGCATCTCTGCATTTAGATCAGGTGGAGTAATAGAGATTCACATCCCGGCTCGGCTAAGTAAGCGACAAGAAATTGAGTTAATCCCAGAGATGATCGCAATGGTTTTAAAGCGAGAGGCCAAAGCTCGAAAGGGTGATGACCAACTTATGGAGATCGCGTTGGGATTGCTTGAAGAGTACCTGCCTGATTTTTATGAGCGGCCAACTAGCATCACCTGGCGCAGCATGAATGAACGCTGGGGTTCTTGCACAACAGTTGATGGCACCATCCGAATCTCAGAGCGATTAATCAATGCACCCGAGTATGTATTGAATTACATAATCTTCCATGAGTTGATACATCTACGAGTGCATGCTCATGATGAGAGTTTTTATCATCTGCTAAATAGATACTCAGATCAAAATCGTGCAGAGGCATTTCTTGAAGGGTATGAGCTAGGAGTTCAAAGTGGAGCATTAACTAACCCAACTGTTCTCTAAGTTAAATCTCCGGCCATGAGCCATGAATTTGGCGAAAATTCTCAGCTTTCAGGTGATTTTTAGAGATTTAGGCTGGATATTTATTGATTTATGCGTGGAAAACCCCTTCGTAGCCACCTTAGGCGGGTATGGTGGGCTCATTCGTACGCTCATGCAGGAACTTCCTGCGGTAAGTGACCGTACGGCAGATGGAGGATCAAAATGGCAGAAGAGTACAAAGGCGAGGCTTACTGCGTTAAGTGCAAAGAGAAGCGCTCCTTTGAAGGACATGTAAAGGTCTCTGATTCTGGCCGCCGTATGGCTCAAGGAATCTGCCCAGTTTGTGGCACAAAGGTTAACCGCATTCTTGGTAAGGCTTAATAAGCAGTAACTCCAAAAAGTAAAGATAGCGGCCCTTCGGTTAATCACCGGGGCCGTTATTTTTTTGCCCTATTAATTCAAATAACCATTCATGCAACTCAAATAACCATTGATTCAACTCAAATAACCATTCATTCAACTCAAATAACCATCAACTCCAAATCTGATTTCTGCCTCTTCACACACCGTAATTGCCGCATACCTTATGCAGAGATTTGATTGATCTTTCCAAACTTACCCACATCTTCAACAAGCTGCGCTTTGCTCTGAAGCCATTATTCGCAGATGATTCAACAAATTAAATCAAATTATCCAAAGGTAGTTGCAGGTCAAAACCTAATCAGATTAAGCAATGGCAGCTTTTATATCGGTACATCACGAAAGGGACATAACTTCCCCGACAGTGAGCAATTTAGATTTTTGCAATACTGCAATGGTGATCGAGATTTAACTCAAATCTCAACAATAATTGGGACGGAGATTAGTAACCTCTATAAGTATCTAGATATTGGCTTGAAACAGGGATACCTCCAGTTAATCTCTCCCCCAGCAAAGCCAGCAATTACAAAGGGCGCGGTTGGTAATTTTGATGGAGCTGTTGAAAATCATCAGGATAAAAACCTTACTCGGCGAGAGATTGAAATTGATTTTATCTCTGCGCAATCACTTGATGGATTGCAAACACTTCAAAACCGATCGAAAAAATTAATATTAATCTTTGGCAGCAATAAATTTGCCTTTGCTTTATTAGCTGCACTTGCCTCCTCTGGATTTAACAATGCAAAGGTGATCGGAAGTTTTGGCAGAGATAGCGGGCAGATTAGAGCGGATGACATATCTGGTGGCGTAATTCAGCCATCTGATGTTGGCTCAACCTTAAATCAATTAAGTAAGCGAGTTTTGCGTGAACATCAATTACCTCAAGTCGGAACAAGAGATATATTTGAACACACACAACCAGATTTAATAATTGCGATGCAGCCGATACCGGCAGATTATCAACAACGTTGGCTTAGTGAATCCACTCCTCATTTAGTAATTGGTCCAATCATTGACAACCAAATTGATATTGGGCCCTTGATTCTGCCTGGGAAAAGCGGTTGTTTAAGGTGCATTGATTTATCTGCCGCAAGTAATGCGATCTCACCTGAGATTGCCATGCTGAAGTACTTAAATCAGGTGGAGTCACTTCCAGCATCGGTACTATCACTTATCGTTGGCTATACATCAATAGCTGCCGCCAATTTTTTAGATCAAGCATCCCAATCCGCTAATCTGCTTCGGAGTAGCGCTCTTCGAGTTAATCTGTCGCAGATATGTAAGCAGTCACACATTTTTTGGCAGGCAAATCCAATGTGCGGATGTGGCGCAGATCTTGGAGAATATGCCGGTGCCAACCCGTGATGAGAAGATCGATCAAGCGAAAACTTCAACCGTAAATTCAACCTTAAATTCCACCGTAAATTCAACTGTAAATTCAACCATCAAGAAGAGTAAAAACGCGGGCAAAAATGAGAAGAAGATTTCAAGTGCAAATAGATCTGAGAGCAAAAAACTAAATAAGAACCAGAGTAACCAAGAGAGTAAAAATGAGATTCCTAAATCGGGCAAGGTGCGAGGTGCCAAATTAGCATCTCTGCCCTTATCACTAGCTGGCAGAAGTGCAGTTGGTTTTGGCCGTCAATTAATTGGTCAATCTAGCTCAATGGTTCTTCAGGAGATTCAAGAGAAAACCGCAGAACAAATATTTCAAGTATTAGGTGAGTTAAAGGGTGGCGCAATGAAGTTTGGCCAAGCGCTCTCTGTCTTTGAAGCGGCGCTGCCAGAGAATATTGCTAAGCCTTATCGTGAATCCTTAACAAAGTTACAAGAGGCAGCGCCACCGCTGCCAACTCGAGTTGTTCACTCAGTTTTAGCTAAGGAGCTTGGTGAGGATTGGCGAGATAACTTTGCCCAATTTACCGATAAGCCAGCAGCCTCTGCATCTATTGGACAGGTACATAAAGCTAAGTGGAAAGATGGCCGAGATGTTGCAGTCAAAATTCAATACCCAGGTGCAGCTGAAGCGTTGATCTCGGATTTAAATCAGATTCAAAGATTTGCCAAGATTTTTCAATTAGTACTGCCCGGCTTAGAGATGGCGCCATTACTTGAGGAGTTACGCGCTCGAATTATGGAGGAGGTTGATTACCGGTACGAGGCAAATGCACAAGAGACCTACTCTCGCGTTTACGACGGTGATCCAGATATTGCAATTCCAAAGGTTGTAATGGCATCAGATCGAGTCTTAGTTAGTGAGTGGTTGGAAGGAAAACCACTTGCAAAGGTGATCGCAGATGGCACACAAGAAGAGCGAAATAATGCCGGAATTAAGTTGGCCCGCTTTCACTTTACCTCTCCCGATCGCGCAGGTTTATTGCACGCCGATCCACATCCTGGAAACTTTAGAGTTTTAGCTGATGGCCGATTAGGAGTTCTAGATTTTGGTGCTTGTAACCGCCTGCCAAATGGCTTTCCGGAACCAATGAAGCGGCTATTAAAAAATGCTCTGGAAGATGATGCTGTGGCTTTGTATGAAGGATTTAAAGAGGATGGCTTTGTGTTATCTGATGTAGAGGTAGATCCAAATTTAGTTTTAGAGTTCTTAGTTCCATTGGTTGAACCACTTCGTACACCAACATTTAAATACTCAAGAGAGTGGCTACGCGATCAAAGTGCTCGAGTCGGTGATCCAAGAAATCCAACCGCCAAGATTGGCTTCCAATTAAATTTGCCTCCTGAGTATGTTTTGATTCACCGCGTTACATTGGGAACAACTGGCATCTTTTGCCAACTTCGTGCTGAGGGCAACTTCAGGGATGAGGCTCTCTCATGGTTCCCTGAAATTGCACCGAGCAGTTACAAAGGCGCAGTCTCCTAATTAACTAGCAACCTTTGCGGGCCGGCCAGGCATTCGCTTAGCCTGAATTACTTGACCATCATCAAATAACTCACCGCCCCAAACTCCACATGGTTCAGCTCTAGATAATGCACCAGCTAAACACTTTGCTTTCATTGGGCACCCACCACACAAAGCTTTTGCTTGTGCAATTAGGTGTTGCTCATCGGAGAAGTACAACTCTGGATCGGCAGAGTGGCATGGGATCACCGCAACCTCAACCCTTGTCGTTGGTGCCTCTGAAAGTAATGAAGGATTATCGGTGCGCTTGTAATCCTTGTAGGAGATAACTGGAGCCTCGTCGTAGGCCCAGGTGACATCTCCTAATCCAATTTTGGCGGTTGGGCCTTCTGCCCAGCCAGGTACAAGTAGTTCGCTAAAGAGAACGCTCATCGTTCTCACCTTTCCTTTCATTTGTTTTTCGTTGCCTTGTGGTGGATATTTATTTGTAGTTATTTGGTTTTTGGGAAATAAAAAAGGCCCTACGAATCTTTAGATTCGCGGGCCCCTCGGCTGCTAACTCGAACTTAATCGATATAGCCACCAGGGGTGCGATCTGTTGTAAAGGTATAAAAACCCTTATAAGAGCGCTTATTGGTCCAATCTGAGCGGAATGAGGCTGCAGATGGGGTTGATTTAGCTGATGGGATGGTTGATGAAATGGCAAGCCAATTTTGAGCAGCGTTGATTGCCGCCCCGAAAATAGCCGCACCAATTAGGTGTGGTTGCTCAATTACTGCGCTGGTTTTTGCCATGTGAGCAGGGTAAAGCATCGACTGTGATTGATGCAACTTAATTAAATTTGAGCTACCGACAGGCGGTGAAATGGGTGTGATTAGACCAGTTGAGATAGAAACTCGCTGGGCTTTCCGGCATATGTAATCTGAATACTCTGTTTTGCTCGTGTTACGCCAACATAAAACAATCTGCGCTCCTCATTTAAATCAATATTATTACTCATCGGTAATAATCCATCAGATAGACCAATTAGATATAGGTGGTTCCACTCCAGCCCTTTTGCTGAGTGCAAGGTTGATAATGTCACGCCAGGCAATGTTGGTGGATTATTTTGCTCAGCTCGATCCTCTAACTCACGTAAAAATGTGCGCATACTGCTTTTAACTCTTAGATTGCTAGATGAAGATAAATCTGCAGAATCTACCTCGATACTTCCCTCCTGCATTTCGCGAGCAAGACGTAAGAAGCCACTTACATAATCAGCATCTCCAAATGGTCGCAACACCGAAACCAAATCCTCATACCAATCTCCCCCCTCTGGTGGCAGAACTGATGCACTTCTAATTACCCGCATCGCATCTCTAACATCTACTCGATCAAAGAAACGCTCACCCGATCTGATTTGGCTGGCGACCTTAGCGTTGTTTAAAGCAGATTTAATTTGATCTAACTGAGCATTAGTTCTGGCAAGAATTGCAATATCTGAAGAGTCAGCCCCCGCCTTAATATTTCCAACTACTGAGTTAACCACAAAGGCGATCTCCTCTGCGCTGGTATCAAAGCCATTAATCAATGGTTTATCACCATGGGAGTTTGCAGAGCTGAGCTCATTTCCATGATCACTAATTAAATTAGCGCTGCGCAATATCTGATTTGCAGTATTGATAATCTCAGGAGTTGATCGATATCCCCGGGACAATCGATAGGTTTGCGCATTTGGAAAGCGATTTTTAAAGGTTAACAAGAAGTTTGAGGTGGCACCAGCGAAGGAGTAAATCGTCTGAGCCGCATCTCCGACAACACAGATCTCCTCACGATTGCCCAGCCAAATATTTAGTAATCGTTGTTGTAATGGTGAAACATCCTGGTACTCATCTACTGTGAAGAATCGGTATTGATCGCGCACACGCTCTCGAACGCCACGATCCTCCTCTAGCATTCCAACTGTTAACAACAAGATATCCTCAAAATCTAAGGTGCGCTCCTGCTTTTTTAATGATTCATATGCCTCATAAACCTTGGCAATAATCTCTAAGTTCTCAGCCGCGCCCTTACTGTTTGGCAATCGAATACTTCGCTTTGCTGCGATCGCCTCGGCTTGATAATTATCAGGTGAGATCTCTAAAACCTTTGCCCACTCAATCTCACTTGCAATCTCGCGCAATGATGCAGCTTGTGCTGGAATCGCAATCTCTGCTCGCTCAATTGCTTGCGAGATAAAACCTGATTTAGTAGTTAACAGGGTAGGAAACTGCCCACCAAAGGAGTAAGGCCAAAAATAAAGTAATTGTTTTAATGCCGCTGAGTGAAAGGTCCTCGCTGCAACATTTGGTACACCAAGTGTTCGAAGTCGTGCCCGCATTTCACCGGCAGCTCGTGCGGTAAATGTTAAGGCGAGCACCTTTGTTGGATCGGTTACGCCGGAGTTAATCGCATATGCGATTCGATTTGTAATTACTCTAGTTTTTCCAGTTCCGGCTCCTGCAATTACACAGACCGGCCCACGAATTGCAGTTACTACCGCTAATTGCTCTGGATCTAACCCACTTAAAATCTGCTCATTTGTTATCGCCATGACTCATTGCCTTTTAAATCACTCGCAGCAGAATCACCGTACCAAGAGTTAATCATCTGTCGGGCCACGCTAATTTCAAGGGGCAGAATTAATGAGTTACCCGCTATCGCCGCCTTCATATCTGCACGGGAGAACCAGCGAATCTCCTCAATCTCTTCACCATCTGGACGAGCCGACTCTGGATTTGTTGTAATTGCTTCAAATGCGATCATTAATGATGAAGGAAATGGCCAAGGTTGTGAACCTAAGTAATTGATATTGCTTAACAAAACTCCCGCCTCTTCAGAAACCTCCCGCACTACACAATGCTCAAAGGATTCACCTGGCTCAACAAAGCCAGCAAAGGTTGAGAAGCGATTTTTTGGCCAAACCTTTTGCCTTCCCAATAAAACTCGATCCTGGTCATCCTTTACCAAAACAATAATTGCACTATCTGTTCTTGGGTAATGCTCGCTCTCATCAATTAAACATTTACGTACCGAGCCGCCAGAAATAACAGTTGTTGCAGCGCCACATTGTGAACATCTTGTATGTTTCTTATGCCAATTTGCCAAGCCCTGAGCATGAACAGCTAAACCGATATCTCGCGGCGATAGATATGAACCAATCTCGCGAAGCGATTTTAAACTCTCATCCTTACTTATTGAACTTTCCTGCGGCTCTAAATTTTGTTCTGGATCAATCACTGAATTAATCACACCTAGATTTCTAACAAAGAAATTCTCCACCACGCCATTTGGTAATTTGTTTATTCCAAGAAAGTAATCACTCTCTGGTTTGTAATCACCCAGTTGTGAGCCAAGAACGATCGCTAATTGGTGGGAGTTGGTAACAAACTTCTCATCATTAAACTGCAAAACAAAAGCATCCTGCCAAGCCTTCTGTAAGTACTTCTCATCTGTTCGCAGATGTGCAGCCCGATCAACCTCGGCCACCGATAGTGGCAACCTGATCGATTTTTCTGGCGTGCTTGGAGTCATCACTGCCCGACCCTACTAGCCTGTCTTCATGGTTGTCCCGCCCGCTCAAAAATTGAGAATTGCCTCATGGAATCTCCTGCATGGTGAGCAGATTCCGCCAGCTGCAAATTTAAGTGCGCAACAATGGAAAGAAAATTTGATCACCGCAACACAAGTAATTAAAGAGAAATTAAAGCCAGATTTTCTCGGTTTACAAGAGGTTGATTACATGCAACCTAGATCTGGAAATCTAAATCAAACAAAGGTAATTGCAGAGACTCTGGGTTTTAAGTACTGGAGTTTTCTGCCTGCAATAACTGGCACGCCAGGTGAGAGCTGGCAAAAGGTGGTTGATCTTGATCAAGCTTTAATCAATCAAAGCTCTGATTCCATATTGGTAAGAAGTGATAATTCAACGGCACCTGCGCCCAGTTATGGAATTGGCTTTGTAACTAATCAACCAGTCAAAAAAATCTATGTAAAGCAGCTTGGTCGTTCATTAATTGGTATGCCACTTGCAATACCTAAGGTGCAGCCTGGCTCTGCCGAAAAGCCCAATGGATTTAAATTAATCTATATCAAAGATGAGCCAAGAGTTGCGATTACAGCCGAGTTAGAGAGTGGATTAACCATTACAAATACCCATCTCTCCTTTGCTCCTGGGGTAAATGTTTTTCAGCTAAATAAATTAGCAAAGCATTTACAAAATCTACCCGGCTTGCAATTACTGATTGGGGATATGAATCTGCCAGGTAATTTGCCTCAAAAGCTTGCAACAGTTGGTGGAAATTGGAGCTCATTAGTTAAACAAAATACCTATCCAAGCTGGAAGCCAGGAATTCAATTTGATTACCTGCTAAGCAAAAAAGAGGATTTGGCTAAATTTGAAGCGGTAGCTTTACCAAGTATTTCAAATCTGCAACTCTCTGACCATATACCGATCGGTGTGGAGATTAGTTTTAATTAATCTCTAACCAAATACCGATAGGTGTGGAGATAAGTTTTGAGTGAATAACTCTCAAGCAATCTGCGCAATTGCGGAGTGAAGTTTAGGTAATTAGATTTTAGGAAAGCTGCGGAATGGCAGAGATAATCTCAATTAACTCTGCTTCATTCATCAAATCAGCGGGGCGGATCGTCTCATTCTGTGCAACATAATGAAAGGCGGCGCTGATATTTGAAAGCTCTAGATTATTTAACTTTGCAAAGGCTAATCGATAAATTGCCAGCTGAAGAGCTGCCACAGATAAATCCTCGCCGCTTTTAACCTTGCCAGTTTTCCAATCAACTACCTCAAACTTTCCAGGAGATATCTCATAAACCGCATCGATTCGACCGCGAACAACAACACCGGCAATCACAGTTTCAAAACCAACCTCTACTCCAACTGGTTTGCGATTACCCCAATCACTGGCCTGCCAAGCTTTTTGTAACTCTTGAATAGGAGCGTCCGGTTCTGCCAAACTGCCTTCGTCAGCACCATAGAAAATCTCATTCATCGATTGCAACGGTTCACTCTTAAAATACTGCTCTAGCCAAAGGTGGAACTGTGTGCCACGGCGGGCGTACTTATCAATGTGATTTGGCATTGGACGGCGCAATCGAAGTGCTAGCTCATTTGGATCTAACTTTAAATACAGCAAGGTTGAAACAGATAAGCGAGATGGCAAAAGCACATTAGTGATATCAGATCTGTTTTTTAACTCGCTTACTATCGCTTGTAGATCACTCAAAATACTTTGATCTTCAAATGCATTCAGTGCATCACCATCAATTTCACTTTGGCTTAAGGCGGTTACCGATTGAAGTAACTGTGCCTGCTGCCTTACTTGAGCCGCCTTTACCTCATACCTGGAATCAACATCGGGCCAATTAGCAGTAATTGGATTTTCAATCAGCGGATTTTTACCATCTGGAATTGGTGTATCGGTTAAAACTGTAGCGCCAGCGATATCTGGCAGATGTTGCGCACAGATCATGTACAAGCTGCTTGGGGCAACTGCATTCTCGCCATTTCTAAAGTGTGATGTAGAGAGAAATAAGCCATGTTTTGCCCGGGTAAATGCAACATAAGCCAGGCGCATCTCTTCAATTAATTTACGCGCTTTCCACTCATCATTAAATCTCTCGAGAGCATCCTTTAAATTTTTATTTGTTGAGAGATTTGCAAAATTTATACTTGGCAGTTGTGAGAAATCACCACGCATACTTACTGGAATAGATCCGGCATTTTTAATCCAACTATCTGATTTGCGCCCAGTATTAGGAAAATTGCGCTCTGCTAATCCAGGTACAGCAACAAAATCCCATTCTGCACCCTTGGCCGCATGCACCGTTAAAATCTGAGCTGCATCACTTCGAACATCAACCTCATCTGGTTTTAATCCCCCTTCAGCATCCTCGGCGATCTTCAACCATTGTAGGAAT